>JBARKD010000032.1:0-1609 GCA_049800615.1 Acidobacteriaceae bacterium
ATTCATTACGATCGCGGCTTGAGTACCAACCGCAGGAACTGGGCTTTGGGACCAGCGGGCGGCGGGGCAAGGTGGTAGACCTTACGCAGCTGGAGGTGTACCTCAACGCCCTGGCTGAGCTTGAATACCTCCAGTCCTTGTCCCCGTCCGAGGGCGGAATCGCGCGCGGCGATGCATTCTATTTCGCCTACGACCTGCGGCCCAGCTCGGTTGAGTTCGTGCCCCAAGAAGAAGGCCGCGGGGAGCTTGCCCAGGCCATCGTGGCGGCCATCCGCGACGCAGGAATGCAGCCCGTGAACCTCGGTCCCCTGCCTACGCCTGCGTTGGCCAGCTTTGCCCTGGCCAGAAACAAGGGCAGCATGATGGTCACCGGAAGCCACATTCCCTTTGACCGCAACGGTTACAAGACCAACAGCACCCGCGGCGAACTGCTCAAGCAGCAGGAAGCCCCGATCAACGAACAGGTGCGACAGGTGCGCAAGCGGCTGTACGAGCAACCGTGGGACCAGTCGCTCTTCGACCAGCGAGGCATGTTGAAAGCGGGACACCAGGAACTGCCGCCGGAACTCGACGATGCCCGCGCTGCCTACTTCACTCGCTTCGTGAATTTCTTTGCCGGAAGCTCGCTCCACGGCAAGCGCATCCTGGTCTACGAACACTCCGCGGTAGGCCGTGATCTGCTGGCGAAAATTCTGGAACGGCTGGGCGCGCAGGTGATCAAAGGCGGCCGCAGCGACACTTTTGTTCCGATCGACACGGAAAATATCGACGCTGCACAGCTGGCCCTTATTCAGGCTCTTGCCGATGAAGCAGGCGCGGAAGCTGGTCCACTCCATGCGGTTGTTTCTATCGACGGCGATAGCGATCGCCCGCTCATCCTCGGAGTGCACCCGCAGACCGGACAGGTGCAGTTCTTCGGAGGCGACCTGGTGGGCATGGTAGTGGCCGAGTACCTGCAGGCGGATGCGGTCGTGGTACCGATCAGCTGCAATGACGCCATCGATCGGGGCAAGTTGGCGCCAGCCGTGCAGGCCAAAACGCGGATCGGTTCCCCCTATGTCATCGCCGGCATGGAAGCGGCGCTGGCTCAAGGAAAGAAGCGGGTATGCGGATGGGAAGCCAACGGCGGCTTTCTGACCGGCTCGCCGATTACTCGCAACGGCGCCACGCTGCCGCCGCTTCCGACGAGGGACGCGGGTCTACCGATCCTGAGCGTGCTGTTTGCCGCGGAAGAGATCGGGTTGCCGTTGATTGACTTGTTCGCCCGCCTGCCCAGGCGTTTCAGCCGCGCTGCCTTGCTCAAGCAGTTTCCCCGGGCGACCGCTTTGAAAATCGTCAGCAGATTTTCTCCCCCGACCCTGAAGCAAGATGCAAGCGAGGAGACGAGCCAAAAGACGAGCAACAAGATTCGCGAGGACCTGGCACAGTTTTTCCCGCCCTCGCAGGGCTTCGATCGCATCACGCACGTGGACTACACCGACGGAGTACGCATCCTCTTCGCCAACGGCGACGTTGCGCACGTGCGGCCTTCGGGCAACGCGGATGAGCTGCGCATCTACGCCGTGGCTGATACCCAGAGCCGTGCCGATGCTATTGCCGCCCTGGGAGT
>JBARKD010000033.1:0-19684 GCA_049800615.1 Acidobacteriaceae bacterium
TTCAGCAAGGTAAAGGGTGGAAACCCTTAGAAATCAGCGGGATGTGCTGGCTCTCCAGTGGTCTATGGCAGTGCGTATGGCAGCTGGAGCCAGATTACTACAGCGCATTTTGTACTCGGGAATGCCACCGAGGGCTTCGGCGACCTTTTGTTCCGTAACGGCATAGGCTTCCTCCACCGTTTTGCCTTGTACCATCTCCGTTGCCATGGAGGAACATGCAATGGCCACCGCACATCCCATGCACTTGAATTTTGCGTCAGTTACGAGGTTATGTTCGATGCGCAAGGTGACCAGCACGGTATCGCTATCAAGCGGGCTTTTGACAAGCGCCTCGCCAGAAGGCTCGGCGACTCGCCCCACATTGCGAGGATTGGAGTAGTGGTCGCGTACCAGTTCGCTGTACAAGGCATAACCCCTTCCCTGCATCATTATTGAAGCCCCAGGGAACGAAAGAATATGATAAGCCTCCAGAGATGGTCTCCGACCTGTACACAAAAGCGGCCGATCTTGCCAAGCGAGGCCAGCCATTCGCCATCGCGACCGTAGTTCGGGTGGAGGGGTCTTCATCAGCCCGGCGCGGTTCGAAGGCGCTGATCGACTCGGATGGCAGGGTGCTTACGGGGTGGGTGGGCGGAGGCTGCGCAGAGAGCGCAGTGCGCAGCGAGGCGCAATTATGCCTGGAGACGGAAACGCCACGGCTCATTACGGTAGACATGAGCGACGAGGTTCTCGGCGTGGGCATGCCCTGTGGAGGAACCATGGACATTTTTATCGAACCGGTTCTACCCAGGCCTGAACTTTTGATCCTGGGCCACGGGCGGATTGCCGAGATGCTGGCTGAGCTGGGCGACCTGATGGGATTTTCCATCACCGTCAACGACCCCTCGGCCGAACGCTCCGCTTTTCCGAAGGCGCAGAGACTGGTCACTGAAGATTTCGATCTCACGGAGACGCCAATAGGTCCCAAGTCGTTTGTTGTGATTGCCACGCAGCACAAGCGGGATCATCTGTGGCTGGAAAAAGCACTCGAGGGCAAGGCAGCATACGTTGCCCTGATTGCCAGCCATCACCGGGCGAAGCTGGTACTGGATTACCTTCGGGCTGGAGGTACAGCGGAAGAAAAAATCGGGTCCGTCTATGCACCCGCGGGACTCCAACTGGGGGCATCCACTCCGGAAGAAATTGCGCTGAGCGTGGTAAGTCAAATGGTGGCCGTGCGACGTGGGATGGGAGGGCAAAATTTTTCCGCGCCGGATTTCGACGTAGACCGCGTAATTCGCGAGTGCGAAGCGGATTTTACTTCTTAGTGTTCAGCCGCTGGTAGTCGGCGGGATCATCCACGTCCAGCAATACTCCGCTATCTTCAACCTTTACATTCATAATTTCCTTTAAGTGTTGTGGGAATATGGCTCTACAGCCGACATCTCCCTCCAGAGCCATGGCCTCAGCAAACACTGAGCGGTCGAGAAGTACCGGGTTGCCGCGCTGCTCCCGGTAGACGGGAACGGCAATTTTTGCACGGGAACGCCGGTACTCATGCACGATCAGATCCAGAGTTCGAGGATGAACAAAGGGCTGATCGCCCAGGACGATGAGCGCTGCGCTGCTGCGCGGGTCCACTGAAGAGAGGCCTACGCGGAGAGAGCCGGCAATTCCCTGCTCGTAAGAATGATTGAGGACAATCTTGAGACGCTGGAGCAGTTGGCTGGAAAGGTTACGTTGAATCGTCTCAGCGAACGAGCCGAGCACAAGAACGATTTCTTCCAGCTCGGCGGCAAAAAGGTTCTCGATTGTCTGCGCCAGCATTGTGCTCTCGCCCATAGGGAGCAGCTGCTTGGGTTGCCCCATGCGCCTGGATGTTCCGGCGGCCAGAATAACGGCGCTGATGCGCGGATGCGTGATTTCTCCCCTTAGGACAGATGACATGAGAATCTGACAAGATTCTACGGGTGCCGAGGGTATCCGGCATGAGGCTTCGGGCGGCGGGTTTTCAGGGCCGCCGAAAGCGCTCGGAGCGTTTGGATAATGACTTCCGACCCTCAGGGAGCAACTGCCCTACGGTAGTATGGTGAACGACTTAGTTCGACCTGGAGCGTCTTAATGCAGAGCAAACCAAGTCTGTCCGCGGTTATTGTTTTGATTGCCCTCCTGGTGTTTCAAGGTCTGTCCCCGGACCTCCTGGCGCAGGGTATGCCGCCAGTTCCCACAGCGCAGCAGCTGGACCAACTGCTGGCTCCTATTGCGCTCTACCCGGATGCTTTACTGGCGCAGATTACAACTGCCTCGACCAATCCGCAGGAGATCCTAGATGTGGATAATTGGTTGGCGCAGAATCAAAATCTGAACGAGTCGCAACTGATCGCAGGCGCGCAGCAGCAGGGATTTGATCCAGCCTTCATCGCACTGGTGGGTTTTCCCCAAGTGATCCAGATGATGGCGGAGAATATCGACGATTATGCTGCCATCGGATCCGCGGTTCTGGCTAACCAGGGCGACGTGTCGGCATCGATACAGCGTTTGCGGGCACAGGCCTATGCGTCGGGTGCTTTGCGAAGCACACCACAACAACAGGTACAAGTGCAAAATAACTCGGGCCAACCAATTTACGTGGTCCAGCCTGTGAATCCGCAGGTGGTGTACCTTCCGCAATATGATCCCACGGTGGTGTACACGTCGGGGGCCGGCCCCGGACTGATCACGTTCGGGATTGCCATCGGCATCACCGCGTTAATGGTTAGTCAGCCCTGGGGTTGGGGCGGCTGGGGATGGAACTGGGGAGGACGGCGGATTTATTACAACCGCGGTCCCTGGGGCGGTTGGGGAGGCGGTTACCGGCCACCCCATTATGTCTACCGCCCACGGCCCATTGTGTGGAATCACCGGCCTGGATATGGCGGGAATTGGGGTTACCGACCGCCGAACTATCGACCACCGAGACCAATAAACCGGCCGGGAACGCGGCCAGGATTCACCCACCCAATCAGTGGTCCCGGGAACCGGCCGCCGGGGAACAACCGGCCACCAAGCAATAATCGACCACCGAACTTCAACCGGCCACCGACGAATAATCGTCCGCCGAGCGGAGGACGTCCGGGGACGCCTATCAACCGGCCTCAGCCCACTCCACCGCAAAACCGGCCACCACAGAACCGGCCACCGCAGAATCGGCCACCGCAGAACCGGCCGCAGAACAGACCGACCTCGGCACCGAAGCAGCCTGCTCCGCGGCCGCAGAACCGGCCTTCGGGAGGCGATCGGCCGCGGTAAGCTGCTTATAAGTCTGGCCGGGAACGAGGTATAGGCCCTTTTCCACAGCAGCTTGGGAAAGGGCCTACGCTTTTGCTGGAGAGTTGATTAGCAGGGCGATTTTATTTCGCTGGATGTACCGCCAGCCGCAGGAACGTAACAGTTGCGCGTGTAATCCATAACCATGCGGTCGGCGCTGAAGCGCCAGCCCAGAGTGCGAATGGTGCGCTTCATGCGGGTAATCCAGCCCCGAGGCAAGCCGTCCTTGTCTCTTTGGTAAAAGAGGGGAATGACTTCGTTCCGCAGGACGCCGTAGAGGTCTTCGCTGTCTCGGGTGTCATGCACGCTTACGTCGGTATGGACCCTGCCACTGCCAACGGCAAAGCCGTTGAGGCCATCGTAGGCTTCGGCCCACCAGCCGTCCAAGACGGAGCAATTGAGGCCACCATTCAGGACGACTTTCTGGCCGGAGGTACCAGATGCCTCGAGAGGACGACGGGGGTTATTCAGCCAAACGTCGACGCCCTGCACCAGGTGACGGCCGACGTTTATGTCGTAATTTTCGATGAAGACGAACTTCTCTCCAAAACTGGAGTCGCGCATCATTTCCGCGATCTGTTGCAGGACAAGCTTTCCTGGCTCGTCGTGGGGATGGGCCTTGCCGGCAAACAAGAACTGTCCCGGCCGGTTCGGATTATTGACCATGGAGGCAAGGCGTTCGAGATCACCGAGGATCAGGTTAGCTCGCTTGTAGGTTGCGAAGCGGCGAGCAAAGCCGATGGTTAACGCATCAGGGGAAAGAACCCGTCCCAACCGCTGGAGGCTTTCCTGGGACTCCCCGCGGCGCTCGGCCTGCTCCCGTGCACGACGGCGCACAAAGTCTATCAGCTGCGATTTGAGGCTCAGGTGAGTTTCCCAGAGCTCGCCATCGTCTACGTTCTCGATGGGCTCCCAAGTCCGCAGCCAAGAACTCTTGCCCTGCCATCCCACACCGAGGTGGCGGTCATAGAGGCGCGACATTTGGGGCGCAAGCCAGGAGGGCACATGAACGCCATTGGTGATGTGGCCGATGGGAACTGCCTCTTCGGATTTGCCTGAGTAGAGTCCCTTCCACATGGCTCGGGAGACCTCGCCATGAAGCGAAGACACGGCATTGGCACGGCGAGAAAGCAGAAGCCCCAGGACAGTCATACAGAAGGGCTCGTTATGGTCGTGAGGATGCTCGCGGCCAAAGCCCATGAGCCGCTCGTGGGAAATGCGGAGTTGCTCGCGCAGGGGGCCGAGGTGCTCCTCGACGAGGTCGCTGTGGAACCGGTCGTGACCGGCCGGGACCGGCGTGTGGGTCGTGAATACGATCTCCCTCGGCACCTGGTGAGCAGCGACATCGAACTCGAGACCCTCTTCCTGCATGCGATCACGAATGGCCTCAAGCACAGCAAAACCGCTGTGGCCCTCATTCAAATGGAGGACGCCGGGGGTTATGCCCATAGCCTTAAGGGCACGAAATCCGCCGACGCCGAGCAGCAATTCCTGGCGAATACGGGTACGCCCGTCGCCGCCATACAGGCGGGAGGTGAGGTCCAAATCTTCAGGCGCGTTGCCACTCACATTGGAGTCAAGGAGCAACAGGTCGCAGCGTCCGACTTTAACGCGCCAAACTTTGGCACGGATCGGTCCGCTGCGGGTTTCGATCTGAATCACGACCGGTTCGCCCTTCTTGCCTATGGCAATCTCCATAGGGAGCTGGCTCACATCGGTGTGGAGGTATTCTTCCTGCTGCCAGCCTTTCTTGTCCAGGAACTGGCGAAAGTAGCCCTCACCGTAGAACAAGCCGATGCCGATGAGGGGGATGCCGAGATCGGAAGCACTCTTTATATGGTCCCCGGCGAGCACGCCCAAGCCGCCGGAGTAAACGGGGAGGGACTCGTGTAGGCCGAATTCGGCGGAAAAATAGGCCACCGGATGGGGACGCAGGACACCAGCGTTCATAGAACCCCAGGTTCGGTCGGCATGGAGATATTCCTGCTGGCGGCGGTAGACGTAGTTGATACGGCTATGGAGACCCAATTCGGTGGCGCGTCGCTCAATTTCCCCCGGGGGCATTTCGCTAAGCAGCGCGATAGGGTTTTGGTTCAACTGCCACCAACGGGTCGGATTGAGGTCGCGAAAGAGGCTGATACAGTCATAGTCCCAGCACCATGCCAGGTTGCGGGCAACGGACCAAAGACGCTCCTGGGACGGAGCGATGAAGCGGTCGAGCGTTCGCGCCTCACTGACGACCGGCGCGACCTGACTAGCTGCATCCACCAACATGCGAATTTCGTCCTCCCGAAAAGTTCTCGGATCCTTAGTCTGGACCACGAGGACGCCCTGGAGAATGCCACGATCGATCAGTGGCACGCCCAGAAAAGAGTGGTACACTTCTTCGCCGGACTCTTCGAAGTACTTGAAACGGGGGTGGCTGCTGGCGTCCGCCACAGCTACCGGCCTGACTTGTTCGGCCACCAATCCGGTTAATCCCTCGCTGAGGGGCATACGAAGGGTGCCAATGCATCGCGGGTGCAGCCCCAGGGTAGCGGCCAAAACAAGATTCGAGCGATCCGACTCAAGTAGATATGCGGAACACACGTCGGTCCTGAAGCGGCTGGCAATCAGGGCGACGACGTTCATGAGAGTGTCGGCAGGCTGCCCACTCTCCTCGGTCAGGTTAGAGATTTCATCCATAGACAATACTTGACTGGTTTCAGTTGCTTTGGCGGATTGGGTCACCGGGTCACTCTCGCGTTTCAATTTGTCGAATCCATGCAGTTGTGCCAGGCCCGGTGGTAGGAACGAGGAACAAACGGATCAGAAGAATCACCCGTGATCTGCTATTCAAGAATAGTCCAACCGTGGCGTCAACCCCTCTTGGAAAACGGCGGTTTGTATCGGAGGTAACGGGTTTACTTTCCTCGGGGCGACGGCAGAGCCCTGCTCCAGTTGAGGACACAGCCGCAGAGGCTCAAAGTGCGGCAAACGAGCGCGAGGCGGATGACCCACAGCAGTGGGGTTTACCCTCACGAACCATACTCGATACCGGGAGGGAGCTCGTTGTCGACTGTAGAGGTACGAGCCTTGTAGAGCGCTCGGCGATAGAAGAAGAGGGCCGCGCCAAGCACGATCAGGCAAGCGGCGATGAGCTTAGCTTCGAAGATCCAGATTG
This sequence comes from Acidobacteriaceae bacterium, assembly GCA_049800615.1. GTDB lineage: Bacteria > Acidobacteriota > Terriglobia > Terriglobales > Acidobacteriaceae > PALSA-350. The sequence continues at coordinate 6,449 of JBARKD010000033.1, forward strand.
AGTTGACCTGACGTGACGGAATAAAGGCCACGACCAGACCGATGAGGGTGGAGAGTAATCCGGCCACAGCATTGGCCGTCAAGTAGGCCTTGTTGGCATTGAGCGCAGCGTTCCTCATCCAGGTGTGCTTGAGCAAGGCTAAGAACATATAAGCCGAGGGAGCGAGCTGAAGGATGACGGCGAGATCCAGCATGGTGAGATAAGCCTCGCCTACCGAGACTCCCATGAAACTGGTGGCAATCAGCAAGGTAGATAACACGGCAAAAAGGATAAGGCTGACGTAGGGGGTGTGGTAGCGAGGGTGTATGCGCCCTACGGCGGGTGGAAGATAGCGATCGACACCAGCGACGAACGGCAGCCGAGCGGCTCCACTGAACCAGGCAGAAGCCGTACCTAATATCGCAATGCACTCCAGCAGGGCGAGCGGTGCAACCACACCGGTCAGTCCGGTGTGGGTACCCATAACACTGATGGCCTGCAGCACGCCGGAGAGCACGCCGATTTCCTTTTGCGGCATGGCAATCAGCATGGACAAGGTGGTTCCGAAATAGATGAAACCGGCGATCAGGCCACCGAGCAAGATGGAGATGGGCAGATTGCGTCGAGGGTCGCGGATCTCGTCACCCATGATGGAAGCGAGATCGAGGCCGACCAGACTGTAGCAGATGGTTCCGAAGGCCGCGAGCAGGCGCCAGTCGCGAAAGTTGACGTTGAGGTCAGAAACATGGAGAGCGCTTCCTTTATGGCTTAGGGTCAGCGCCGCCAGGAAGCAAATCATGGCCGCGCCACCGATGGTGCCCAGCGCGCCGAGATTATTGATCCATTTTCCCAGTGACAACCCACGCACGTTGAGGGCGAGGAGGAAAAGGATGATAAGAAACGAGGCGGTTCCGGTAAAAACGTGACTTTCGGCCAGCTTCTGGATTGAGGGACCCGCGACGTAAACGGCGACGCCGACGCAAGAAAGGACGACGGTGGGCAGATAGACCACATTCGAAAGCCAGTAGCACCAGCCCGCCATAAAACCGTGCTGCTCGCCGAAACTACGCTTGGCCCAGAGATAAATGCCGCCTTCGCCTGGCCACTTCTGGGCTAACTCGGTCACGGCCGCGCCTTGTGGCCAGAAAAAGCCGCAGATAGCAAACAGCCAAAGCCAAAGAGTGACTGGACCAGACGAGGAAATGGCGGGAATAAGATTCAGATTGGCGACAGCGACTACAAAAAGCAACACGAGGTCGCGGCGTCCTAATACACGGTCGAGTCCTGGCTTTTTACCTGCCGGCAACGGCCGCATGGCACCCCCTGGGGACTGAGGTATGCGGAGCAGCGCCAGTGCAGGCCTCAAAGGCCGCGGGCAAGAGCAGCGCGTTTCCGGAGCAGCTTGCGCTCAGAAATCCCGCCCCGAGATGGCGTTTCGCACGCAAGACACGGAGGAAAGTTGGCGACAAGTCGGCGCGGGCCCCTGGCAGCAAAGATACCAGCATAATGTGATCACCTCGCCCTTACCTTGAGAATAAAATGTGCTGACTGTCTCACAAGAGAGTGCAGAGGACAATGACGGGAAAGCTCTCATCGACTGGCATCATTGGCGCGAGTACGGCGCTTCGGAAGCAATGTCACCGGCAAACAATTGCGGTTGTTGGATAGGAAGACTCTTCGCGCCTGGTGAATAGACGTTGACTTTGCGAGCTTGCTTCGCTATCTTTTTTTAAATCCTGCGAAAGCCCTGTCGCTAACTCGCTGTTCTACTGAACATGCTGGAGTTGTCCGCACGCAAAGTGTCCGTGCGGACCTGGCATATCTCGGGTACCCAGGCTCCCAGTCCTACTCGGCCCGCTGTCTGATGTTTGATTCAGTTCAGGTCCCGTCTATTTATCGCTTGTTTCGATAAACAGGAAGCCGTGTTTCCACAATAGCGATCCCTGCTCCTTTTTTCCGGAGGTTAAGGCAAGTGTCTCTCCCCAGGTCTCCCGTTCGCTCTTCGATATTGGTGTGGGTTGCGGTATTACTGTGCTCGCTGTCCGCGGCTGCGCTTCCGCCTGCCGTCTATCATCCTTTGGACGCACTGACGCCAGCGGAATATTGGGTGGTGTACAAGGCACTACGCGATACCGGCCACACACAAGAGAAGACCATCTTCGCCAGCGTGCTGCTGCACGAGCCGGACAAGCAATATGTGCTGAACTGGAAACCCGGTACACCGATGGAACGGAAAGCGGATGTGGTGCTGTATGAAAAGGGTCGTTCGTATGCGGCCCTGGTGAATATTTCTACAAGCAAGGTGGAATCGTTCGAGGAGCTGAAGGATCTGCAGGCGCCTTTCACCGACGCCGAGGCATACGAAGTGAACGAGGCGATAAAACATGACCCGCGCATCATAGCGGCGCTCAAGAAGCGCAACATCACGGACTTGAACCTGGTGACGTGCTATGCGACGCCAGGCGGCTACATCGCTTTACCAGAACAGGATGGACGACGAATCGGCTGGGGAGGCTGCGAATACAACATCGATTCGGAGAACGGGTCGGAAGACCGCGAGGTAGGAGGCATCTTCTTCACGGTTGACATGGCGAGCAAGAAGGTCACGCGATTTACCGATTATGGTGTCACACCGATGCCAGCCGTGTCAGAACTGTACGACTCAGTGGGAGGTCCGGCCGCGCCGGGGACGAAGCCCATTGTTGTGTCACAACCGGAAGGCCCGAGTTTCACAATCAAGGACGGGGAGGTGAGCTGGCAGAACTGGCACTTCCGTTTTCGTCTTGACCCACGGAGCGGCCCCATCGTGAACATGGCTTCCCTGGACTACCAGGGAAAGCGGCGGTCCGTGCTGTACGAGGGGTCGCTTTCGGAGATGTATGTGCCCTACATGGACCCGGAGGAAACGTGGAACTCGCACGTATTCCTGGACGCGGGCGAATACTTCATGAATACCGGACTCGGGATTCCAAAGCCGTTACAAAAAGGCATGGATTGCCCGGATTATGCCACATACTTCAGCGCAACTTTTTTCCACGACAACGGAACTCCGTTTGTTCGCCCGCAATTGGCGTGCATGTTCGAGCGCACATTGGGCGACCCGGCGTGGCGGCACTGGGAAGGCATCGGCGGTCCGGAGTCGATCGCGGGCAGGCCGGGGCGTGAGTTGGTGTTTCGGACGATCGCGGTGGTGGGCAACTATGACTACATCCTGGACTGGCGGTTCGAACAGGAGGGAGCGATCACGGTCGCCGTGGGCGCTACGGGCGAGCTTGAAGTGAAACCAGTGAAAGACAAGATGGACATGATGGGCAAGGATCCGGATGGGAACCCGGTGGAATTCGGTCACCTGGTGGCGGCCAACACGGATGGTGTCGACCACGATCACTTCTTCTCCTTCCGGCTGGATTTAGATGTGGATGGGACCAAGAATAATTTCGAAGTGGACAAGCTGGTGCAGTACAAGCTGCCCGCGAGCAGCGCGCGAAAGACCATATGGGCAATGGCTCCCAAGTGCATGGACAACGAGAGCCAAGCGATGCAAGACATCAGCATGCAGCACCCCGCGATGTGGAGATTCGTCAATCCGGAGACGAAGAACGACCTCGGTTACCCGACCAGCTTTGAGATCATGCCAGGGCTAACAGGAGTTTCGCTGTTGTCACTGGATGACTGGCCACAAAAGCGGGCCGGATTTTCTGACCACCAGTTATGGGTGACGCCCTACGATGCAAAGGAAAGGTACGCAGCGGGCGTTTATGTCTCGGGAAGCAAAGGCACCGATGGCCTGCCGGCGTGGATCAAACAAAAGCGGAACATCATGAATACGGACATCGTGGCCTGGTACACGATGGCGTTTCATCACGTACCGCGGCCCGAAGACTGGCCGCAGATGCCAACCATGTGGCACGACTTTACGTTGCGGCCGTTTGATTTTTACTCCAAGAGCCCTCTGATGGATTTGCCGATGCAGCCCTAGGACCGGGGCCCAGAGGAAAATCTCATCTTGCCGTTCGCAGTAGCGCCGAAACGCGCCGGGCCCGACGTGTGTCCGTTGGCAAGGCACCATCGATGCAGCACAGATGCCGACCTGGAGAGCCGCCCGGGCTGGCTGAGGCCACACGGAATGGGGTTGGCGGCGAGGATCGCTTGGCACAGATACAGCAACGGTTGCAGAAATTCCGGAGGTCAGCTATGACTGGTTCCAACATTTGCAAGCGGGCGGTAGCGGGCCTGATGGCATGCGTCCTGTCGTCGAGCCCATCCATATTTGCGCAATCCACGTTCGGATCGATCGTTGGCACGGTAAAGGACCAATCGGGTTCGGTCGTGCCGGGAGCTACCGTTACCCTGTTAAACCAGGGAACCTCGGCAAAGCGCACGGTGACAACCAGTTCATCAGGATCTTATGAATTTCTCAACCTGGACGCTGGAACCTATGAGGTGAACATCCAAGAAAACGGATTCGAGGATCAGGTTTTTTCCCACCTCGTACTGCAAGCACGCGACACGCAACGCATTGATGCCAGCCTGGCGGTCGGATCGGAGTCACAGACCGTGGAAGTGCAGGCGACGGGCGATGTGATCACAACCGATCAATCAAGCGTGGCCTCGACGAAAACCGGTCACGAACTCGTCGATTTGCCGGTGGCGGTTTATTCACGATCGAACGGTTCAACGAGCCCGATCCTGACGCTGACCACCGAGCCAGGAGTGCAAGTGGACGACAATTCGAACCTGGTAATCGCGGGCACTACGCCGGCGCTGATGTCCTTCACCATCGACGGCATCAGCAGCGTGAACGTGGAGAGCAGCGGTCCGATCAATGAGCTATTTCCCTCCTTCAACTCGATTTCTGAGATACGAGTCAGCGAGAGCAACAACAACGCGGAATACAGCGGCGTGGCCGACGTCACAACCACGTCACGAACCGGCACGAATGCTTTCCACGGCGGAGTTTTCGAGAACCTTGAGAACACGGCGCTAACTGCCGGGAATCCTTTCACCGGCAAGCCGGCGATCCACATGAATGATTTTGGCGGATTCGGCGGCGGCCCGGTGTGGATTCCTCACCTCTATAACGGGCACGACAAGACGTTTTTCTTCAGCAGCTATGAAGGATTGCGGTTGCCGCGACAGATGCCTTTGGTGGAGAGCTTTCCCAGCCAGGATATGCGCAATGGGAACCTATGGAATTACCTTGTTGCCACACAAGGAACGCAGACGCCTTCCATTAACAATTACGACGGGACGCCGATTCCCTGCACCGGGCCGTCCAATTGCAGCGTACCAGTTTCGCCGGTGGCGGCGAACGCTATGAAGTACCTCATGCCGTCACCCAACAGCGGGAGCTCGGACTCTTTCCAGAACAATTACGCCACGAATTTCCCGGCACCGATTTCGAGCAACCAATTCGATGTGCGCATCGATCAGAACATTACTTCCAATCAGTCAATTTATGGACGCTTTACGTGGAAGAATCGCTCGGTCACGACAGCCCCCGAAGTGGACTGCGAGGGGTTCTGCGACACCAGCATCTCACCATTACTCGGAGGAATCTCGCAGCCGGAGCAGGATCGCGGGCTAACGGTCGCCTACAACTACACCATCAGTCCGAAATTGATCAACGAATTTCGAGGTGGCTACAACGCGCTCCGGACACAACTGGAAGCCAATGTAAATTCGGCGGCGCTGGCCGATCAGGTTGGCATTACCGGCATTCCAGACATTGGCACGGAGGCCACAGTGCCGGACTTCCAAATTGTAGGGTTGCAGCGGACGGGTGGAATCAATACCACGCATCAACAAAGCAAGGTCATCCAGCTACTGGACAACCTGACCTGGATCAAAGGACGAAACACGTTCAAGTTCGGGGGAGACGTCCGGCGGCTAACCGACCACGACGAAAATGTGTTCGGCAATTACCGCGCCGGACAATACACCTTTAATTCATCCAGCGACGTGGGTTCCACGATTGGCGACCCCTTCACACAATTTTTGTTGGGATATCCGGACGCAACCGTGCTGTCCCAGGTGACGAACCCGGCCATGAACGGCCTGGGCTATTCGTACGGAGTGTTTGCTCAGGATGACTGGAAGGTGACGCCTTATCTGACCATCAATGCCGGCCTTCGTTATGAGTTGCATCCGTCCTTGAAGGACACGCACTACAACACGGCGGCTTTCTTGCCAGACTATGACGAAAATGGCGTCCAGGGGGCAGTAGCGGTCCCGAATGCTCAAGGGCTGAGCTACACCAACCCTGGATTTGCAACCTCCATTGCGCCCACACCGATACTGACGGCCGCGCAGGCGGGCCTACCCAAACTGCTGCGTTATACGGACAAGACAGATTTTGGCCCACGCATTGGCTTCGCCTGGCGGCCGGCACATAACGACAACACGGTCATCCGGGGCGGCTGGGGACGGTTTATTGAACAGCCGCTTGGTTTCTCGCTGGTGTCCGGATGGGCAGTCCACGCAAGCTTCGTCCCCACCTACACGCAGGATTACGACGCAAGTGGGGTGCCGCTGCTTTCCTACCCTTCTCCCTGGCCTGCAAATCTATATCAGCCGGGCACAGCAAGCTTTGAATACGCGTTTCCGATTCACTACCGCGACCCTACGGTTCAACAATGGAACCTGACATTCGAACACAATCTGGGTCACGAAATCGGTATGAGGTTGTCGTATATGGGAAGCCATGGAGGCAACCTGGAAAATTTCAACGACCTCAACCAGGTGCAGCCGAATACGACCGGGTACGCGAACCAGACGCTGACATACCCTATCTGGGGCATCATTCAGAGCGTAGTGAACCAAGCAGAAAGCAATTACAACAGCTACACCGCGTTGCTAGAGAAGCGGATGTCGAACGGCCTGCAGTTTCAGACCAGCTATGTGCTTACTCGGGATCTTTCCAATGCCGGGGGTGGTGTTCCGACGCAATTTGCCTCAGCGGGCGGAAATTGGGTCACGGACAAATATCACCCGGGTCTCGATTATGGGAACGTGCTCTTCGACCGGCGTCATCGGGTACTGAGCACATTTCTGTATCAGCTTCCGTTTGGGAAGGGAGCGAGATTTTTGGGTACCAGCGGACGACTGATGGATGCGGCCGTCGGTGGTTGGCAACTTGGCGGGGTTTTGGTGTTCCAGAGCGGGGCGTTTCTGACCCCGTCACAATCGTCAGTGGATCCGGCGAATACAAATATTCTCAATACTGTTGGTGTGACGCGGGCAGACATCGTTCCGGGGGTAAACCCCCGGGGGGTGCACGGGCTAACCAATGCCGCAGGCCCGGTTTTCCTGAACGCGGGCGCCTACGCGCTGCCGCCCGTCAACGCGGGAAGATTCGGGGACGCATCTGTGGGAAGCGTTGCCGGTCCGGGGACCGATGCGGTGTCGCTATCGCTGATCAAGTCCATTCACATTACGGAGCAGGTGCAATTTCAGTTCGGAGCGCAGGCTGCCAATGCCTTCAATCACAGAAACTACGATGTTCCGAACACCAGTGTCGACTCGGACGCGTTCGGGACGATTTCCGCATTGCAGTCGGCGGAAGGAGCTGGACCGAGGAACGTGGAAATCACGGGCCGGATCAGCTTCTAGCTCTCGATTGTCTTGCGTAAGGCGAATGGTCTGCGTTTCTGTTTAGTGCGGTGAGTAAATGAACAGCACGCGCCCTTCGACTGCGCTCCGGCTCTCCACTGGGGCCGTTCAGGTCTACAAGCCAGAGATCTGGGTCAAGGGAGGAGCGGGAGGCGCCGGCACCTGCCTTCCTCGGATGAAAGAGCGTACACGACCGATCTTCGATCCAATTCGCTCCGAGGCATTCATCAGATCGCCAGCAGTCAGTCCGGGAATCAGACGATGATGTCCTACAGCCGCCAAGGCAACCGAGGCGACGCAGCCGCATTGCGTACAGTCGGGCGTACCTCCGAATTGGCAGGGTGATATGCGGGTTTCGAGATCGGCGGAAAGCGTGCGCGTGGTGCGAGCAAAGATACACTGCTCCGGCGATTGCGGCGGCCTGCGATACTCCTCAATCATTTGCCGGTTCATCTGCAACTTGGGATAAAACGGGTAAAGACGTTCCAGCTCGTCCAGCACGCGGCCGCGCATCGCGGGGGTGAGGATCTCCGGACCTTCTGCGCCCAGCTGCGGGGTGAACAGGCTAAACCAGATGCGTTTCACCTGGGGACGCTCACTCCAGAAGCGAAGGAATTGCTCCAGATAGCCGGGCCGATCGGCAATCTGTCCGGTGACCGTGCAATGAATGGTCACGAAACTGTCACTGATCGATTTGAGAATGCGCTCGTAGGTAGCCGGCTTTCGGCGCTCGTCGTGTTCGGGCTGCAGACCATCGACGGAAACCACCAGACTGAGCCGGGAGAGAGCATTCCATGACTCAGGCAGGGTGCGAAAGGCGCTGGTGACGAGCTGCACGTGTATTCCGCGCTGCTCCAGCTGTGGCAGCAGCACTTCGAGTTCACGATAACGCACAAGGGGGTCGCCCCCCACAATGGACAGGTGAATGGGACGCTCGCGGTCGACAATGCCGAGCAGCCGACGTACAAGATCGTCACCTTTGTAATCCGATAGCTGACGGAGAGTGACACCCGCGGGACCCAGGTGTTCAGGTTCATATGCGTAACAGCCGGGGCACCGGAGCGGGCATTCACGGGTGATTTCGATGGAAAGGCTTGGCTTCTGGCCGGAGAGAATGCTGGCCCAGGCATTAAGGACTTCTGACTTCTTCATTCAGTACCCTCGGGGGAAATTGAAGCTGTCCTCTTTATGATATTGGAGAACGACGGTAAGGGGGAGAGCGGATGCTTTTTCGCCCTAAACAGGAACCTTTACAGCTTGGAATTGGCATCAGCCAAATGCGCGTGCTTTTATGGCTTCTTCCTCTTTTCTTCTGCGGTAACGGATGACGATCAAGCGAACGGTGAGAGCGAGAGTGCCGCCAATGATAGTGCTGACGGCGCGATGGTAGGCCACTTCTTTACCTGGCAGGCTGTTCAGAGCCAGCAAACATACGAGGTATGCGGTCAGGCATACGGTGAAGAGACCATAGTTGACACTGTTGAGCGAGTAGGAGAGCCACGCGAAGAGAATCGTCAGAAAAGCCAGCGTGGGTGGGGCGGGACTGAGGTGTGCGAGAGAAAAGCTGGCCACCAATGCTCCGGTAACGGTACCCAGGGTGCGGGCGATAGCCCTGCTCACCGTGTCGGTCAGGCCGGGCCTGAGAACGAGCAACGCGGTCATGGGGATCCAATAGCCGTTGGCAAAACCGAAGTGGCGATAGATTTCTGTACTGATACCGAGGGTAACGGCAAGGCGAACGGCGTAAGGCACAGCGCTGGGCGCCGTATCGCGATTGAAGAGCGAGCGGGCTGCTTGCTCCACCGAGGAGCGAACCGCCTGGTGTTCCAAGCGGAGATAATGCGCGACCGACTTGAGGTCGTTGCGCAACTGATCGAGCAATCTAAGAAGAATGCTGGACGTCACGATCTGCAACGCGCCACCGGCCATGACCAGGCTGGAGCGAATGGCAGCGGCCCTGGAAGAAAAAGGAAAGCCGGACGCAACGAGCAGAAAGACCATGAACTGCTGCCCAACCCAGGCTGTGCCAGCCTGTCGCAAGGAGAGCATCCCGTAAACGAAGCCCGCGCCGGCAGCGATGAGCACCAGGATGAAGTTGGTATGGCCGGCCACCATGCCAATGAAAGTCGCAGCCCCAGTGCCGAGCGTAGCCAGGATCATGGGCAAAAACCTGGAGTCATCGATATTCTGCTTCGCGCCGAAGCCGACGGTGAAAGCGCCACCGCAGGCGATGAGCCCAGCGCCCGGATGGCCGAGCAGCACACCCAGCGTGAGGCAGAGGGCCAGGGGGAGAACGAAGATCAAGTCGGGACGAAAGGATTGCGCTCGCCAGTCAAAGACCAGGCTATCGCTAAGAAAATGAGGGGCTGCTGGGACAGGGGAGATTGCTGACATTGTCACTTTCCAGAAAGCAGGCCACCGTATTGCCCGGGCTGGCAGTGTCGATAGGATACAGGGGCGTGAAGGAGAAGGAGAGGCCAGCGGGAGTGGCAACTGCCAGGGCGAGGCTGAGGCGCCACCCGCGACTGTTACTTCTGCGGAGCCTTTGGCAGACTCAGAAGATTGGCAAAGATGCGGTAGGCGCCAGGAATTCCCTCCGGCAACTGGCGGTATAGGGCGTAGGCGACATAGACGTAGGTACCTTTGCCATAACGAGCGTACAGCAAGCCACCCTTCTGTTGGTCCTGACCGGGATCGTGGGTCTCGGTCAGGGCGCTATAGTGAGAATCCCAGGAGTGCATAAAGGAGTGACCGCGCTCCTCAACCCAGCCTTGAAAATCGGCAGCGGTGATGCGGTTAGGCCAGGAAAGCGTTGGGTTGTCGGGCTCGAGGATGGAGACGGCATTGCCCTCATCTACAACCTTTTCCGGGTCTCCGGTCAGGCTTATGGGATAGGGGCCGTAGTTGTGGTCGTACTCGCGGGTGTTGTACTGCACAATGAGGACTCCGCCGCGCTTGACGTAATCCAGCAGGCGGCCGTTGGCTGCGGCTAGCTCCGGGCGCGCAGCATAGGCACGGATGCCCAGTACGATGACATCCCAGGCGGAGAGATCGCCGGTGTTGACGTCGGCAGGCTGCAGCAAGTGCAGGTCGACTCCCATGCTTTCGAGGGCCTGGGGCACATCGTCGCCCGTACCCATGACATAGCCGACCTTGAGGCCGGGAGCCAGTTTTACATCCACGCCCGTCAGCTTGTAGGGTCCAGGCCGGTAGTAGTTGTAGGGGCGGAGTCCGGGATAACCAACTGTCTCGTAGCCCTGGGAATATTGGCGTCCCTGGTACTCAGCAGTCGTGGTGACAGGGTAAGCGGAAGCGGTGAGATTGTGCGGCGTAAGGGCGAAACCGACGATCTGCTCGTCTCCTGCATTGTGGGTTGCGAACGGGGCCGATTCAGGAACCGACAGCCAACCCGACGGTAGATCCAGGCGAACCTCGATGGGAGTAGATGCTTTGACATTGCTGCGCACACGCACATTCACCTGCGCGGGCTTTTGCTGGCCCAGAGGGATGATGCCGGCCGTCGACGTTGCGGCCACAGAGACTTCAGGCACAATCAGCAGCGGCTCATAGACAGCGCCGCGACCAACCACACGCTGGACAGTTTGCACGGCCTGGCCAGAGCGGACGGTGACTCCATCGACGCTAAATTCAGCCCACGCTTCTAAAGGATACGGAGGAAGTGGATGGTCGAGGCAGTCGACACTGTCGAGATCATAGTACGGCTGTTCTACATCTTTGCGGTGGAAGCACGCCTTGGTTACGGGCGCATCGCGAGGCACGGTGACGCGGATGTCCGCGGACTGGCGCTGGTTGGCTTCGAGACGGCCGTGCAGAGGGTTAGTGGCGGCAATGTGCCAGTCTGCCGAACTTGTGGGCTGCAGGGAGACATTTTGGATCTCCAGCGGAAAGGACGTGGGGTTGGTGAGGTAAGTGGTAACGCCGAAAGATTGACCGGGAACGGCGCTGGCAAAAGTATCCTGCGCGTCGACGGCAAAGCCGGAACGGCCACGGTCAGGGGAGGCGGGTGCTACCACCGCAGTCAGGGAGACACCCAGTGCTTCGAGGATTGCATCATTGAACTGTGCCTCTTTGACAGTCAGTTCATGCTGGATATTGTATTTCTCCTCTGAGGAAAAACTGGAAGCACCGACCTTTTGCATCAGTAGTCGTGTCTGTTTTAAACCCTCGGCCAAAAGCGGGACCAGTTTCGCGGGCTGCGACGGGGCGAAGGAGCGCGTGGCCTGGTCGACCGTAGCGGCAATCTCACGTAGACCGGCGGTCAGGAACGGGTGATCGTTTCTTGCGAGCGTGGCGATTCCGAGAATGGAAGTGTTGATACCGTCGAAATAAGAGCGCTCCTTTTCGGGCGAAGTTACGCGCGATGCGTAGCGATGATAGGGGACGTCAAAGTTTCCGGAGAGGGGAATGCCCGTGCCCCCATTTTGTGATTTCTGCTGACCCAAGCCTTCGCGTGCGATCTGGATATAAGAGGCGCCGAGCGCCGGATCGTAAGCGCCCTCTGGAATGGTCAGGGTCGTAGAGGGAACGGCATCTATCGATTTGCCCGCCACGTAATCATAGAAACGCACCGGAGCCCATTTACCGGTGGCGTAATCGTACATTCCTTTTGGGCTAATGGAGAATGAGGGTACACGGGCGTATACCTTCAAGGGCGTCCAGGGAAGCAAGCCCGCTTTGATCTGGTCAGGAAAGACATTAGGATCGCCGGCCGCTTTGAAAACCTCCTGGGCCATTTCTCCCGAGACCTGGTGCTGGCCATGGCCATCGGTGATGCCTCCAACGAACACCGCGGTAAGCACCAGAGGACGATTCAGGCGAACGGCACGGACGACATCATAGAGGACGCGATCGTGCCCCCAGACGGAGAGAGCCTCCTCGAGGGTCTTGGAAAAGCCGAAATCAGCGACGCGCGTGAAGTATTGATCGACGCCGTAGTAGCGATCTGCCGCCAGGAGTTCCTGGGTGCGCACCAAGGCAAGTTGATCCCATAGATCGTTGGACATGATGTTCTGGCCACCCTCGCCACGATTGAGCGTGAGCAGGGCCACGCGCGCGCCCTGGCCACGCGACTCGTAGGTCAGCATGCCGCCGTCCTCGTCGTCCGGGTGAGCGACAATCATCATGATGCTGGCGCGAGTGGCCAACTTCCGTAGAGACTGCTGCAGGGCCAGGGAGCCGCGGTCGACGCGCAGGGGCTGATAGTGGGTTGTAGCAGCGATGGTGGTGGCGTTCGGGTTCTGGGCCCAGAGGGCAGTGGCCGCGAAGAGGAGAGCGGCGTTTAAGACTGCCGTAAGAGGCCTGCCGGAGCGGGAAAATTTCATAGGCAATTTTTAGCTATAGCATATGACAGGGTTGACAGCGAATTAGATTCACGAGTTGTCGACATTGACGTTCCAGGCTCGACGGGCGGCGCGACCGGCAGTACACACAGGTTGAAGGAGAGATTTTGGCAAAGGACGCGGCGCTGTTGCGGGGTATAGGGCTGCCGGGCGCGATTTCGCTGAACATGATCAACATGATCGGGGTGGGACCGTTCGTGACCCTGCCTCTGATCGTACTCGCGATGCACGGGCCACAAGCCATTCTAGGCTGGATTCTGGGTGCGGTGCTGGCAGCGTGCGACGG
>JBARKD010000034.1:0-24200 GCA_049800615.1 Acidobacteriaceae bacterium
AAGCGAGGCCACGGAATACGCCACTCATGTTGTGCTCGAACGGGGATAACCGGGTTCGGTTCAAGCGAACCGCAGATCCCTCCACTACGCTACGCTCCGGTCGGGATGACAATTTTGTTGTAGAGCCGGCCGTTGCGTCGCGGTTGAGAAAACTGCAGATCCCTCGGCTACGCTCGGGATGACAAAGGGGAGGCTTGTGGCTTGGGTTGGGGTTAGCTGCCATAAGGGCAAAACTGCAGATCCCTCCACTACGCTACGCCTCGGTGCGTCGCGGCTCATTCTTCCTATTGCACCTTTGTGGCTTTGTCGCCGGCAAAGGTTACGGTTATCTGGCGGTCGCCCGCGGTGTAGGTGACTGTTCTGTTGCCATAGTCGGTTGAGTCCGAGTGCGCTACCTGGCCAACAGACATCATGGTTTGCAACTCGCTCATGCCAGGGATCACCTGGTGCTGGTCGACGGCTTGCCACACATTCGCAGGCCACAAGCGATAAAGCTTGTGCGGGTCGTCATAGTACAGAAGGTCGTCCATGCGAAATTCCTCGTTACCCTCATCCACCTCGCCCACCGGCACGGCGTATTCCGTATGGTCGCCAGGCTTGCGAAAAATGAGGAATATGTTTTTCGACCCGCGGGGGATTCTGCTCACCCAACGCGGAGGCGTGGGGACTTCCACCACATCCTGGACTTGTAACTCCTGGATGCTGGGCAGCAGGCCCATCTTCTGGCTGAACACGGGCGCGCCGCCGCGATAGGGATAGTACTCCAGTTGGTAACCCACCTGCATCCAGACAGTTTGGCCTTTGAGTTCCTGTTTCGCAGACTTCAAGCTTTGGATGTACATCTTGCGCGGATTCACCAGGTCATCCTGGGTTATCTTGCGCTCCGGGGGTGGCTGCTTTACGGCTACAGGTTCATGGCGTTCTTGGTAGATCGACCAGATGCGCCAGGCGGCAAAGAGCAGCACCGGCAGTGTCAATAGGACCGCGACTTTCCAGGGCTTCATCCGCTCTCCTGTTGGGGGACTGCGTTGCAAGGAGTTGGATGCAGTTTGAAAAACGAGCGCCGTTCCGCTTTGGATCTACCGGAATGCAGGACAGGGTAGGATTGACACAGAACCTGGAAAGGATCGCCCTGTGAAGGTGTTTCGTACTCGTTTTCTGCTTTTTTTTTCTTTCTTCGCTGCCCTGGCCGCGGGGGCGTTTGGGCAAACCTCGCCGCAGCGCGTGATTATCGATACCGACCCCGGTACGGACGACGCGTTGGCTATCCTTCTGGCCTTGAATTCCCCAAAGCTCAAGGTTGAGGCCTTCACCGTCGTCCCGGGCAATGTTGAGGGACGCCAAGGCCTGGAGAATGCACTGAAAATCGTATCCCTGGCTGGACGCTGCGATGTTCCGGTAGCCGCAGGAGCGCAGCACCCATTGAATCAGAAACTGATTACCGCGCAGTACTGGCATGGAAAGAACGGTCTGGCCGACCTGGAGCTGCCGCCGTCGAAATGCAAAGCGGATTCCCGGTTCGCTCCCGACCTCATCATCCAGTTAGTCCACCAGTACCCGCACGAGATCACCCTCATTCCAATTGGTCCTCTCACCAACGTTGCGCTGGCGATCTCGAAGGATCCGTCAATGGCCTCGCTGGTGAAAAATATCGTCATCATGGGAGGGTCGATGCGCGGAGGCGATGTCAATGGAGCGGCGGAAGCCAACATTTATAACGATCCCGAGGCGGCAGAGATCGTCTTCAACGCGGGCTGGATGGTGACCATGATTGGGTCCGATGTTGGCGAGCGCACGTTGATCACACGCAAGGATCTGGCTACGCTGCGCTCCACCCACGGTCCGCAAAATGACCTAGCCGCCAACATCGTCCAGTTTTATGTAACCCGTAGCGAAGCGAACGGATACGAAGGGGCCGCGATGTACGATCCGCTGGCGGTGGCCGTGGCCATGGATTCAACCTTTGGCACGTTGAAAGAGATGCACGTGGACGTGGAAACCAAGGGGGAATTCACGCGAGGAGAGACGGTGGGCAACCGCATGGGTTACGACGAAAATAATGTGTTGCATGGCGATCACTACGAAATCGACGGGTTGATCAAGCTGAAGCCCAACGCGCGCGTTTGCGTGTCGTCGGACCGCGACCGCTTCATCCAATTCTTCATCAGCCGAGTTCAAGGGAGATAATCGCGATGCTCAGCAGCGTTTGGGACGATGGAAGGTTTGCTCTTCGGCAACTCCGCAGATCACCCGGCTTCGCCATCACCACCGTGCTGACCCTGGCAATTGGCCTTGGCGCCAATCTGGCCATCTTTCAATTGCTTTATGCCGTGTTGCTTGCCCCACTACCGGTGAGCGAGCCGCAGCAACTCTACTCGCTGCACGCGGTTGCCTCGCCCTTCGATGGGCAGTGGTTCTTTTCCTTTCCCGCCTACCGCCGTTTGCGTGAGTCGACAGAAGCCAAAGCCCCGGTTTTCGCGCGTTCCGGCTTCGGCACCGGCGTGATGCAGGAGACAGATGGGGCAAGCAGCCGGGTCGAGTTCCAAATGGTCTCCGATAATTTTTTTGGCGTGCTCGGCCTCCGGCCCGCCGCCGGGCGATTCTTTGTGGAAGGTGACGATCAACAGGCGCCGGCGGAGTGGCCGGTCATCCTGCGCGAAGGTTTTTACAGGGAGCATTTCAGCGGCAGTCCAACGGCTATCGGGAAACGCGCCACGTTGGACGGAATTCCGATCGTCGTCGTGGGCGTGGCGCCCGAGCACTTCAACGGGGTGGTGCCCGGACAGGCTCCGGATGTGTGGCTTCCGCTTGCGGCGCAGACGACAGGCCGTTTTAATGCCTGGTTCGATTCATTGGGGCCCGGACATGATGTCCACCTGGGACAGCCGTGGCATCGGCAGCCCAGCATTTTTTGGCTGTGGGTGCTGGTCCGCATGCCGCAGGAGCGTAATGCCGCGGAGGGTAATGCCGCATTGACGGGGCAGTGGACGCAGGCATTGGCGCCGGACCTTTCGATGATGGCTGCTGCCGCGAAGGACGCACCCGAACGCAGGCGCATCCTGGGTTCGCAGGTGAAGCTGGTATCCGCCGCGCGCGGAGAAGGCTCGTTGGCGAAGGCCTATGCTCTTCCCTTGATGATTTTGATGGGGATGGCAGTGATGATTCTTCTCGTCGGCTGCCTCAACCTGGCCAACCTGCAAATGGCGCGCCTGCAGGATCGCGAGGTGGAGATTGCCACACGGATCGCGCTGGGAGCGAGCCGGGCCAGGGTGCTCCGCCAGGTGGCGATCGAAGCTGTTTTGCTGGCCACGATTGGCGGTTCCCTCGCTTTGCTTACAGCGCGCAGTGCAAGTTCGCTGCTTTTGCATTGGGCATCGAGCGGGGAGCGGACGATTCCGATCGATCCCCGGATTGGGAATCTTGCCATGTTGCTCGGCCTTGCCTTGCTGCTTGCCGCGCTATTGGGTTTCGCCTTGTGGCCCGCGTGGCAGATGACGCGCAAACGTGTCGCCGTGATTGGTGGGGGCTCAGGACATCTATCCAGTCAGGGCAAGGCTGCGCGAAGGTGGTCGGACCTGCTGCTGGCCAGCCAGGTCTGTTTCTCGCTGCTATTGCTTTCGACCGCCGCATTGTTCGGGCAAACCCTGCGCAACCTGAGCCGCGTCGATACCGGCATGGACCGTGAACGTGTGCTTTCGGTGAAGCTGGATATGGGGGGCACTGGTTTTGCCAGGCAGCAGCCCAACTTGCCGTTGTTTTACGATCAAGTCATAGAACGGCTCAAAGCCTTGCCGATGGTTCGCGATGCCGCCGTGCACATGTGCAATATCCCAAATTGTGGCTGGAATACGGCGGTCCATGTGTTTGGAAATCCCAACCTGCCCGAGCCACAGTTGCATGGGGAAGAAGACCATGTGGGCGTGGGATATTTCCAGACGTTGGGTATACCGATTCTGCAAGGCCGTGATTTCACCCGGGCGGACGACGAGGGATCGCAGCCTGTCGCGATCCTGAGCCGCTCCTACGCCCGAAAATTATTTGGGAACGAGAGTCCTGTAGGCC
This sequence comes from Acidobacteriaceae bacterium, assembly GCA_049800615.1. Lineage (GTDB taxonomy): Bacteria > Acidobacteriota > Terriglobia > Terriglobales > Acidobacteriaceae > PALSA-350. The sequence goes on from JBARKD010000034.1 coordinate 4,063, forward strand.
ACTGGGTCGGCTACAGCGGACCGCCGGCAGATCATGATTTCCTGGTCGTGGGCGAAGTGGCTGACGCGCGCGTCGACGGCTTGCACGCCGAGGCGCCGCCGGTCGCCTACTTTTCCATCGCGCAGCGTCCACAACCTGCGCAGTCCATCGAGGTGAGGGTGCGCGGATCTTCGCAGGGGTTGTCCGGGCAGGGCGTGCCCGGCGAGATTCGCGAAAGCTTGCACCAGCTTGCTCCGGCGTTGCCCGTGACGGAAATTGTGCCGCTCGATCTGCAGTTTCGCGAAGGCCTTACGCGAGAGATGCTTTTGGCACGCCTTACCGGCATTTTTGCGGCTCTGGCGTTGGCTCTGGCCGCCCTCGGGTTCTATGGGCTGCTCTCGTTTCGCGTGGCGCGAAGAACCTTCGAGATCGGCATACGTATGGCGCTGGGGTCAACGCGCTCCCAGGTACGGGTGTTGTTTCTTACCCAGACTCTCAGAATCCTGATGACAGGAGTGGTTCCAGGTGCGGCTCTTGCGGTGGCTGCGAGTTATCTTGCACGCAAGGTGCTCTACGGCGGCGGAAGCATGGACGTGTGGGCGCTTGGTTTTGCGGTAGCGGTTCTGGTTGCAGCGGGTTTGCTGGCCGCGCTACTGCCGGCGAACCGGGCAGCCACGGTCGAACCAATGCGGGCCCTGCGCAGCGAGTGAACGACTGTTTCACTCGGATGCTTGCACCGTCATCACCCACGGTGTGAACTTGATCCCCTGCGGAGATGTATAGGTGATGGTGGCCGTACCTGGGGAAACGGCGAAAGCCGCGCCGTTATAGCCGACGTTCATCACGGAAGTCTGACTGGAAGTCCAGGTTCCATTGAGGCCCGCAAAGTCAGTATTGATCATTGTGCCGGCGACACTATGCCCGAATACCCCATAAGCAGTGAACTGGACGGAAGTGCCTTGCGGAACTGTAGTGGCGTTTAGTTCCGGCGAAGACTGCTCAAAGGGCGCAGCCACATTTCCCAGATAGCCATAGTCAAGGGGTAAGGCGAGGGTGGCGACCGCGGTTTCTGCCAGCGCTGTCATCGCCGCATAGCCGGATGCCGAAGGGATAACACCCGACGCGGTAAACATACTGCTGCTAGATTGAGTGGATTCGGTGGAGCCGACGCAGAGACAGAGGGCGTCGTGATAGTTGACGACCGGGATATTGTTGGCCAAGCCGAAGCTTTCTATCCAGGCGTTGATCTGGAGAGTCAGCACGGGTTGGAAGACGGGTACGGTGGAACCGGAATCGGTGGCAAGTAACGGCGGGATGGTTGCCAGGATCACCTGGATGTTGGCGTTCTGGGCCTGGGTCACCATGGCCATAATGCTGGTTTCCACGCTCTGCACAGTGGTGGCATAGGTGGCATCGTCGGCCAGGGCCAGGTCTTCCGTGCCAGCCAGGATATGCACGATGGCAGGATGCAGATCTATGACCGAGGTCTGGAATCGAGCGAGGATCTGGTAAGCCTGATTTTGAGTGGGCGGTCCTGGTGAGCCGCGATTGAACCAGTTTGAGTTGGCGGCGAACGCTGATCCCCAGTTGTAGGTAATGGTGTCGCCGATGAAAACAACTTTCGGCGGCTTTGCGCCAGCGGCTGAGGTGCAGACGACGAGGGATATGCTAAACAGGGCGAAAAAGATTTTCAATCGTTCGGTCATGTGAGCCGAGTTAACGCGAAAGCGATGGCGGACCGATCTCGGTTTGCCAAACGGAAATCACCAAGTTGTTCCGTTCCACCACTTCTCCAGCGATCATCGGCACAACCCGATGTGACCTTAGGCCTGCTTACCACCCGCGGCTGCGATGTTGCCGAGTTAGCAAGCGACAGCGAAAATTTTGGGAATGACCGCATGCTCGACGGAACCTTGTGCGGCCGCAGGACGTGAGAACGTTTCTACAACCGTCATCCTGCAGGATGAGGATCGCGGAAACCGCGGCTACTCGTTGCGTAACGCGTGTGCGGGCTCGATAGAGGCCGCGCGCCGCGCCGGGATCAAGCCGGCAATGCCTGCAGCCGCAGCCAGGATCAGCACGGCCGCGCTAACCACCCAAGGGTCCGCGTGAGTGATGTCGTAGAGCTGGGACTTCACAAAGCGCACGCACATCAGCGCCAGTGGAACGCCGATCGCCAGTCCCAGCGCGGCCTGAAGCAGGGCGGTGCGCATGACCATGGAGATAACCCCTCCCCGGTCTGCGCCGAGCGCCATGCGGATGCCGATTTCCGGAGTGCGCCTTACCACGTTGTAGGCGGTCATTCCGTAGAGTCCGATGGTTGCCAGCAGCAGCGCCAAACCGCCAAAGAGAATTGTGAGCCGCGAGATCAGGCGCTCCTCGATAAACGTGTCCGCGATTTGTTGATCGAAGGTCTGGAATTTCTCCACCGTCAGATTGGGATCGATGCCGGCCAGGGTTGTGCGGGCGAGCATCTCCATATCGCTGATCGGCCTTGCGGTTTCGAGGACGATAGCGCCCGCATAGAGGGTAATATCGTCCTCTATCGGTGTCTTATCGCCGCCGCGCTGCATGATGGGGATAAAGAACATGCTACGGTTCTTTTGCCGCACATTTTGGTAAGTGGTATCACCGACCACGCCGACCACTTCGTAGGATCTGGAAGAGTTCGGCCCAGGATCTCCAATGCGGTGGCCCAACGGGTTCTCGTTGCCAAAGAACTGCTTAACGAAGGATTGATTGACCACGACGACCGATGGGCTAGTCGCCGTGTCCCGCGGGCCAATTCCGCGGCCCAACAGTACGCGGGTTCCGACGGAGTCGAAGTACTCCGCGTTGGCTCCTACAAATGAGGCGGTGAGGTTCTTGTTGGGTTGTCCCTGCACCTGAACATCCATGCCGACGTTGTTGTCTTCCATGGGGGTGTAGGAGGCCAAGCCTACCTTTAACACTCCGGGCAGCTGGTGGAAGCGTTGTTCGATGATGCGGTAGAGGGCTTCCACCTGGGTGGTGGCGAACCCAGCCGAGCGCGGGTTGAAATGGATGATGTACCTATTCTTCGCGTCGAGGTGCAGGTCGGTACTTTCAAGCTTGTTGAGGCTTTGCGCAAAAAGTCCCGCGCCTACGAGCAGGATCAGCGACACGGCTGCCTGGAGCACGACCAAGGCACGCTGCAGCGGGGAAGTCCCCGCGGATTTTGTTCGCGCGCCGCTTCTAAGAGCTTCAACGGGCTGCGTCCTTGCCGCCATCCAGGCCGGGGCCACACCAAACAGAATTCCTGTGAGCAGCGAGAGCGCCATGGCGAAGCCCACCACGATGGGGGACGGGCTGGTTTCGATGGGCACGTTGGGCGCTTCCGGAAAGGCCATGGTCAAGAGCAGGCGAGTGCCGGCGTAAGCCACTGCAAGCCCAGCGATGCCGCCGAGCCCTGCGAGCAGAGTGCTCTCGGTGAGCAACTGGCGAATCAGCCTGGCTCGTGCCGCGCCCAAGGCGGTGCGCAGCGACATTTCCGTGCGGCGTCCCATCCCTCGCACCAGGAGGAGATTGGCGATATTGGCGCAGGCGATCAGAAGCACCAGGCCGGCACACCACATGAGTAGGTGCAGTTGGGAGCCATATTGTTCCTGCATGCTCAGGATGCCCGCCCCACCGGGTGTGAGCACGACGTGGGCCCTGGCCAGCAGCGTCCTGCCATGTTGGGAAGAGAAGTTCTCATTGGTGGCTAACGTTTGGCGGAGTTGCGCGCTGATTTTCTCCTGCAGGGGCGCCATGGCCACCCCGGGCTTTACCCGTCCGATGATGTAGAGCCAGAAAGCCTCCGGGTTATGGACATAGGGTGAGCTGGAAAGCACGGGCTTGGTTTCGATGGGGAGATAGAAGTCCGGGGGTGTGCTCGAAATGCGGTCGCCGTAGAATCCTTTGGGCGCGATGCCGACTACCGTGACGGGCTTGGTATTCACGAAGAAGGCGCCGCCTACGACCGAAGGGTCCGCATCGTAACGTTGTTGCCAGGCGTCATAGCTCATCACGGCGGTCAGCGGAGCACCCTCCTGGTCGTCGCTGTCGGTGAGCAGGCGTCCCGCTCGAGGGCCCAGGCCGAAAGTACGGAAGTAGTTTCCGGAGACGAACTCGCCGGCAACGGAGCTGGCCTGCTGGCCCTCGCGCCGAACAATAATTGGTTGATACATAAAACCCGCCTGCATCGCAGCCAATTCCTCGAATTCCGGCAGGTTTTTCTTCAGGCGATGATAGGTATCGGTGGAGAAGAATGTGTAGTCGCCTCGCTCCATTGACCCGACGAGGATGCAGCAAGTGTTGTCGTCGCCCAGGCGGACCAGGGATCGCGGATCGGTCACTGGTAGTTTTTCCAACAGCAGCGAATTGACCAGGGTAAAAATGGAGGCGTTGGCTCCTATTCCGAGCGCCAGGGTCAGCAGCACGGTGATGGTGAAGGCAGGCGTCTTCCTTAGCTGCCGTAATCCGTAACGCAGGTCCTGTATCAGCGTCTTCATTGCCGGGCCTCCATTTGCGGCGGTTCACCCTTCAGGCAGGCACGCGATGCGCCATCTATCGCGGTCTCACGCTCCATTATTGTCAACGACTTGTCCTGGTTGACAAACAGCGTTGCTGTCCATACCCGCCAGTTGCTGTCCAAAAGAGGACAGCAAGGTTATGCACGCGCGCGTGCCTAACTACTTTGCCCCGGGGGACACGGGACTTACACTGCGACCGGATGCCAGGGGTGTTGTGGAAGAGCCGTCATTCAGGCGGGGGAGCAGGATGGAGCGTTTGCTGCAGCTCGTCTTTCATCGCCCGCAACTGCTTGAACTTCTCCATTTCTTTCGCGGCCTCTTCCTTATTTCCCATGCGCCGGTATAAGGACCAGAGATGGTAATGGAACAGATCGTTGTAGGGGTCGTCGTGAACCGCGTCCTGCAGATAGGCGAGAGCCTGCTGCTGCTCGCCTTTATCCATGAGCTGCTTGGCCAAGCCGGCCTTGGCGCAGGCAGCTCCGGAATTGAGTTTGAGAGCGCGCTCGAAGTGACTGGACGCGCCCGCCGGATTCGAGCGCAGAATCTCGATCTCGGCCAGCTCGCACTCGCTCCTCGCATCCTGGGGGTTGTAGCGCAGCGAAGAGGCAAACTCCTTTTGCGCCTCCGCCAGGCGAGTATCGACATGCGACTCATAGAAGAGCGCCTGCCCTAACTCGAAATGCAAGTCGGGAGAATCGGGAGTGATTGCCAGTGCTTTGCGGTATTCGGTGATGGCCGCTTCGGTACGGCCATCATTGACCAGGTGCTCGGCCAATGCGCGATGAAATTGTGCCGAATCCGGGGCGTTGACGGCCAGAGATTCGATGGCCTGGAACGCCAATTCCGTGTGGATGCGAAAGGCAGCGTAGGATATCGCCGGATCATCCGGATAGAGCTCGCGCAGGGTGGCAAGTAACGTGCTCGCCTTGTCCCACTCACCGCCGGCGGATAGCAGGGACACCAAGGCCAACCCAGCCTCGTGTTTCAATTTTGAATTTTCGAGTCCTGGGACCGCCGCGGTGAGCAGGTCGCGGGCCTCGCTATTGCGGCCCAGATGTATCAGGCAAAGGCCCAAAAGTGCCTGTACGTTGGTTTGCGATGGCTGCAGCTTCAGAGCGGCTTCGAGGTTCTCAGCGGCCTTGCTCCAGTTGCCGGTCGACATCGCGACCACGCCCAGGTTGGCACGGGCATCGACGTTATCCGGATCAAGCTTGAGAACCTGCTCATAGGCCTGCGCCGCGACACTTGGCTGGTTAGCCCGGAGCGCCTGCTGTGCCTGCTGCATGTAGTCGTGAATCGCCTGCGCTTGGGGAATCTCCTGAGTTCTCGAGGTATTCGTCTGCGCCGGCCCGTCGACGGGCACGAGCCAGCACAGAAGAATGCACCCCAGGCAAATTGCGTGAGTGGAGGTGCGTCTCACGCAGGTCTCAACCACCGATCTGCGCTTGCGGTGTTTCATTCTCTAGAAGGTTAGCCTAGCTCCAATCTGCCCGGTTCGGCTAGACAGCGCGGATGAGATGATGCCGGCACTCGTCGCCACGGGTGGCGCCGGTGGCGCGGGTTGCGGGGTTATGGAATTGTTCGGGAGGCCATAGTTTTTGAAGTTGGGCAAATCCGTGAAGTCCGCCCGGATTTGCAGATTCGCGTTTTCCCCAAGGTACGGAACATGGAACTTCTTTCCCAGCGAAGCATTGAGCATGTCATAACCCGGCCCATAGAGGATATTTCGGCCGGAGTTGCCAAAATTCAGCAGCGCCGGCGCTGAGAAGCAGTTGTAATCGAACCAGTGATTGACGTTGGCATTGCCGATTTTTCCGTTGCAGGTGCGATTCGGAAGCAGTGACCCGGAGAGCGTGTAATCCGTATTGGTACCCCCCATTTCCGGGGTAAACGGACGTCCCGTGCTCTTGTTCCAGGTACCCGAAAGTCCCCAGCCGCCGATGACATAGTCCAAAGGACCGCCTTGCCCGAGAAATGTCCTGCCCCGGCCAACAGGCAGATCATAGGTCCAACCGCCATTCCAGCTCTGCCGCGTGTCGCTATCCGCGTTTCCGTAATTGGATGCGGTGCTGGCCTGGTTCTGAATTGGCCCCTGCCCGCCTGTCCATCCGTTGACAGAACCGGTATCGAGAGCATGGCCCCAGGTGTAATTCGAGGTCAACCACAAGCCGTGGGTGACGGCTTTTTTGAATGTTACCTGCAAAGAGTTGAAGCTGCTCCATCCGTTGGTTCCTGCGTAGGTGATGCCCTGGTACTGCGGATAGGGACGATACTGCTGCATGTCTACACCCGGCGCCCAGACTTGCTGAACGGTGGAGAGGGGAATCTGGTTGATGTCCCTCGAGCTGATCACATGCGTGCCCTTGTTGGCCACGTACCCGACCGAGAGCAGCAGTTGACCGGGGAATTCATGCTCGACTGTCGCATTCCACTGCTGCAGGTACATCATGCGGATACTGCGCGGCATGTAAGGCACAGAAGTGCCGTTATATTGAGCGGCGCTCGGCGGAAAGGTCGGTATCGCGGGCGCCGCATGACCCGACGAGAGAAGCGCTACCGGTGTAATGCTGTCTGTGGTTGTATCCGACCCGTTGGGGTTGGTGGCTACCCCGATACCTATGTTGTAATTGCCCACGTCGAGACCCTGATCGAAGATCCCATAGGCTGCGCGGATCGACCAATCGGGCCGTGGCGAGTAGGCGAAGCCGAGGCGTGGTCCCAGCCCGGTCCAGATGGTGTTTTGCAGCGCCGTTCGGCTGCCGTTGCCGTCTGTCGGGGCATACCACATCGCTCCCAGTGTGCCGGTGCCAGGGTTCACGAGCGTGGGGTCAAATCCCCCGAAATTATTCTTCTTTTCCGTCCATCCGAAAGGAACGTAATAACGTAGCCCGATGTTGAGGGTCAGGTTCTTGCGAATCTTGTAGTCGTCCTGTGCATATAACTGGAAATTTTTGAGCCTCCCATATTGCGTGAGGGCCCAGCTGTCACTCCAATTGTTGGACTGACCCAGAAGAAAATCGGCAAAACCATTTCCGGTTCCGGTTGGGCTGTTTGGCTGCTCGGTGAATACGCCGCTGAAATTAAAGCTGCCGGCGTTATGGCAAGTCCAGCACGATGTGTCGCCCCAACGGTCGTACTCGCCGCCAAACTTCAGGATATGTTTACCGCGCACCAGGGTTACGCTGTCGGCGAAAACCCACCTGACGGCGTCGTCGATTCCGCTGCGGAAAGACGTGCCTATCGCCGTGATGCCTGAGGGATTAATGCCGGGGAAGTAGTCGTAAGTGAGATCAGGAATTCCGAGTTTGCCAGACCAGCCTTGACCGTATTCCTGGGTGTTCCAGGTACCGATCTCCTGCGTGGCGACAATGCGCGCCTCGTTGACCGTGTTGGGGTTGATGGTCCAGACATCGCTCACCTGGTTGGTGTCTTCGTGAATGTATCCCTGAATGTTATCGATCGGAGTGTCCCAGCTACCCCAGGGACCGGGTTGAACGACATGCATGGAGGAACCATTGAGGCGATTGCTTTGGCTGAAGTTGTAATCGAACTTAGCGGTGTAAGTGGTGGTAGTGAGAGGAATTGGCACGTCGTAGTAGTAGTTGTTGGAATTGTAAGAACCGGAAGAAGCGGCGTGATTGGGCAGCGGATAGTATTTGAGAACGGCAAGGGCCGCGGGGTTGATCCGGCCTGACGGAATGATGTTTCCCGCGAATGGGGTGCGCGCATAGCCTCCACCGCCGGTAGGGGTTGTGGTCGCGGGGTCATAAATTACCGGCAGCGAAATCCCCGGCGCATCCGAGCCCGAGAGATCGCCCGCTCGCTGTGCCGCCGTCGGCACGGTGACCAAACCAGTGAGCGAGGAGTGGTTTGGATTTCGCTGATAGGCGAAGAAAAAGAACGCCTTGTTGCGTATGATGGGACCCCCGATCGAACCACCGAAGTTATTCCAGTGAACGGGCGGCCGGGTCGTCTGAAAGTTGTTGCGAGCGTTGAATACCGTGCTTTGATTGAACTCGTACAGGCTCCCGTGGAACTTGTTGGTGCCGCTTTTGGTGATCACGTTGAAGACGGCCAGTCCATTGCTGTACTCGGCGGAGAAATTCGATGTTTTAAAGTTGACCTCGCCGATGGCATCAATCGGAGTAATCAATTGATCCATCTGCACGGCGACGGTCGCCTCGCCGCCGTCTTGTGTCCAGCTCGAGAGGTATCCGCCCTGGCCGTTGATACCAACCCCTTGTCCGCTGCCGCCCCCGTTGAAGTTGGCTACGTTGGAGGATTGCGAGGCGCCTGCATTCGTTCCCGGCAGCAGGGCGGTGAAGTCCGTCCAGTTATTGCCTACCGAAGGCAGTTGCGTAATCACCTGAGCATTCAGCGTCTCGTGGGTATCCGACGTTTCCGTCTGGACCAAAGCCGCTTCCGACGAAACGCTCACCGTGGTGGAGGTTGCGCCCACTTCCAAGGCACCGTTGATGGTAATGGCTTCGACGTGCAAAGTGATGTTGTTGACCAGCTTCTTTTTGAAACCATCTTTCTCAAAAGAAACCGTGTAGGTACCGGGAATCAGGGATTCCGCGTCATAGATGCCGGCCTTGTCGCTGGTGAATGTACTCACGACCCCGGTAAGCACATTGCGGATGGTGATCTGGGCGCCGGGAATCACGGCGCCGGTCGAATCCACGACCGTGCCGCGAATTTCCCCAGAGTTCCGGCTTTGCGCAACGGCGGCTGCGGCGAGCAGCAGCAACACGGCTAAGCTGGTTAGAGATTTCGACAAGAGCAACAGGTTGAAAGTACGCGGCCTCTGGCTCGATTTTGACCTCGATAATTTCCTCACCGCTATTCTCCTTGGAACGGTTTCAGCATTTGTGAATTCGGCGAGGAGCATTTCATGGGCGCAATAAAATTGTCAACACAAAATGTTTTTGTCTACGGAAATTGTGACAAAATACACCTTCGCAGAGCGCATCAAGACATGAAAGAAAGATAAAAAGCTATGCAGTGCGTCGCGGTGTACCCGGATTTCCCGTTGAGGTTAGCGGCGTTGGCGAGCTTCATGCGCCTTTCTTTAAGGAAAGGCGCATACGTGGACGTGTCCGGCACAGCGTGACGGGAAATCCGGGTGCAGGTGCAGGCCGGAGGTCTGTGCCAGCTGCAGGGGACGATTTATTATCTGCCGCAAGTTTTTGTTGGCGAAAATACATTTCTTATGTAGGATTGCTCTTCAGGCGAAAGCAATGAGCCTTTTAGAACTCCAGCGTCCGCAAAAACCGCGCCCGATCGTTGTCATCGGAGCCGGCGGAATTGTGCGCGATGCGCATCTGCCCGCTTACCGGAAGGCCGGTTTTCAGATCGCCAGTATTTTCGATCCGGATCAGGAACGCGCGCGTTCGCTGGCGCAGGCATTTGCCATTGATCGTGTGGCCTCCAGTCTTGGGGAGGCGGTTTCGAACGCTCCCAAGGACGCGGTCTACGATGTCGCGACGCCGCCGGGGGCATTTCTCGACGTTCTGCGAAGCCTGCCCGAGGGAAGCAGTGTTCTGATGCAAAAGCCCATGGGAGAGGACCTGGGGCGCGCCGGCCAGATTCGAGAACTCTGCCGCGCTAAAAAATTTCGAGCTGCCGTGAATTTCCAGCTGCGTTACGCCCCCGCCGTTCGCGCGGCCAGAAACATGATCGCGAAAGGGACGATCGGAGAACTCCACGATATGGAAGTCCGGGTGACGGTTTATACGCCATGGCATCTATGGTCTTTTCTGGAAGGCATGCCGCGCATGGAAATCCTTAACCACTCGGTGCATTATCTCGACCTGATACGTTCATTTCTGGGGGAACCGGCCAGCGTGTATGCCAAAACCGTCAAGCATCCGAAGATGGCCAAGTTGGCTTCCACGCGTTCCAACATCATCCTCGACTACGGTGACACCCTGCGCGCCAATATAACGACAAACCACGGTCATGAGTATGGCCTGAAGCAGCAGGAGTCATACATCAAGTGGGAGGGCACGCGCGGCGCTATCAAGATCCGCGCGGGACTTCTGATGGACTATCCCAAGGGGGTACCGGATCTTTTCGAATACTGCGTCCTCGAACCGAAGGCTCCCCCGGAATGGCAAACGCTCGAGATCGAAGGCTCCTGGTTTCCTGATGCATTCATGGGCACGATGGCGGATCTTATGTGCTTTGCCGAGGGATCCGCACACGAACTGCCAGGAAGCGTAGAGGACGCTTACAAAACCATGGCGGTGGTAGAAGCGGCATATGCGTCCAACGATGGGGGAGGGACAAGGGTCGTCCATGATTGAGCTAAAAGGCATCACCTGGAATCACACCAGGGGCTTTCTGCCCATGGTCGCGACGGCGCAGCGTTTTACCGAGCTGCATCCGGAAATCAGCATTCATTGGGAAAAGAGATCGTTACAGCATTTTGCCGATTTCCCGATTAGGGACCTGGTGGAAAGATTCGACTTGCTGGTGATCGATCACCCCTCTGTCGGAGTGGCGGTCGAGAGCCTCCTATTACTTTCGTTGGATGACCGCCTGAGCCAGGAATTTCTTGCTGACCAGGCAAAGCATTCTGTTGGAGCATCGCATCGCAGCTATGAATTTGCCGGCCATCAATGGGCGCTGGCCATCGATGCCGCCACGCCCATCAGCGGCTGGCGCCCCGACCTGCTGGAAAAGAGGGGTCTTTCCGTTCCTCAAACCTGGAACGAATTGATGGCTCTGGCGCGCGAGGGTCTGGTCGCCGTTCCCGGGATACCGATCGATAGTCTCATGCATTTCTTCATGGTGTGCGTTGGATTGGGAGAGCCTCCTTTTGACGCAGACGACAGAGTAGTTTCCGCGGACACCGGCGCGCGCGCGCTCGAGATGTTGCGCGAGTTATATAGCCGGGTTTCTCCGCAATGTGCTCAGCGTAACCCGATTGCGACCTGGGAACATTTGACGGCAAGCGATGAGACGGCGTTCTGTCCCTTTGCTTATGGGTACTCCAACTACTCGCGTGAGAGTTATACGCATCATCCGTTGGAGACTGGGGGGCTGATCGCGATCGAGCCCAATGTCCGGTGCCGGTCAACCCTGGGCGGCGCCGGTTTAGCCATCTCATCGCAATGCCGGGAAGTGAATGCGGCGATCGAGTACAGCCAATTCGTGGCCAGTCCTCAATGCCAACGCGGCATCTATTTCCAGTCGGGAGGGCAACCAGGCCATCGATTGGCGTGGCTGGACGGTGAGGTCAATCGGGCAAGTCACGGTTTCTTTCGGAATACGCTGGCCACCCTCGATGAAGCATGGCTAAGGCCGCGGTGGAACGGCTTTCTTCACTTTCAAGACCACGCGGGGCCCATCGTCCACCACTATTTGTGGAAAGGCGGCCAAACGCGTGATGTGGTTTCTACGCTGAATGACCTCGCCCGGCAGTCAAAAAAATCGAATTCAATCCGGAGTCTTGTATGAGACCGCTAGAGGGACTAAACGTTCTGGATTTCAGCCAGTTTCTCGCCGGACCTTCCGCTGCTCTTCGGCTGGCGGACATGGGCGCGAGAGTGATCAAGATTGAACGTCCGCAAATGGGGGACCTGGGGCGACAGCTTTACATCTCCAACCTGGCTCTTGACGGCGACAGCACGCTGTTCCATTCCATCAACCGCAACAAGCAGAGCTTTGCGGCCGACCTGAAGAACGAGAGCGACCGGAACGTCGTTCTCGAATTGGTGCGGCGCGCCGACGTTATGATTCAAAATTTCCGGCCCGGCGTGATGGAGAAGCTGGGCCTCGACTACGAGACCGTGAGCCAGGATAATCCGAGACTGGTCTACGGGGAAGTTACCGGGTATGGAAACAGCGGTCCATGGAGGAATAAGCCGGGGCAGGATCTCCTGGCGCAAGCGCTCTCCGGCTTGCCCTGGCTCAACGGAAATGCCGATCAACCGCCGCTTCCCGTCGGCATATCGGTGGGCGACCTGTTTGCCGGCGCGCACCTTGTCCAAGGCATCCTGGCATGTCTCGTGCGCCGGGGAATTACCGGGCGTGGCGCGCGGGTGGAAGTCAGTCTCATGGAATCGATTCTGGACGCTCAATTCGAACTGTTTACTACGTTCCTCAACGACGGCGGCAAACCTCCGATGCGGAGCGCGGTCAATAATGGCAATGCCTACCTGGGCGCCCCTTATGGAATTTACCAGACCGCCGATGGATTTCTCGCTCTGGCCATGGGGTCGGTCCCCAGGATCGGCGAACTCATTACATGTCCGGTGCTGAAGGCTTACGCCGACTCCAAATCCTGGTTCGACCGCCGGGATGAGATCAAAGGAGTACTGGCGCAACATCTGAAAACGCAGAGCACCGGTCACTGGCTCGCGATTCTCGAGCCGGCCGATATCTGGTGCGCCGATGTCTTCACCTGGTCGCAGCTGGTAAAACACGAAGCGTTTCACGCTCTCGAGTTGATCCAGGATGTGACCTGTCGCGATGGTTCTGTTCTGCGCACCACTCGTTGTCCCATCCGTATCGATGGCGAAATTTACAAGAGTTCGCAGGGAGCGCCCCGCGTGGGGCAGCACACCGATAGCATTACGGAGGAGTTTGAACTCCACGCCCACCGTAATGGGACCGAGCTGAAGAGGTAGGGGGAGGCAGATGGGCATTCGCGCGCGATCCTTTCGCATTGCAGTGCGCAAATTCGAGCCGTTCGAACGATCACTTCTCGATCAATGGGACAGCTTCGAGCAACACCATCGCACGTCCCTGCAATTAGAAGCGATTCCCTTAGATCTGCACCCATTGCACGATTCTCTGTTTGCCAATCGCGGCCTCCAGTCGGGCGAGTGGGATGCCGCCATGATCAGCACGGACTGGCTCACGGAGGCGGCGGAATCGGGGGCGCTGGTGAATCTGTCGCCCTTGCTCGAGAAAGCACCGCCGGAAGGTTATCCCAAGGCGTGGAGCGACTCTTTGTTGAGACTGCAACGCTTCGATGACCAGGTGCTGGGGTTGCCCTATCACGATGGCCCGGAATGCTTGATCTACCGCAAGGACCTTTTTGAAAATGCCGCGGAGCGCGATCGTTTTGCCCGACATTATGGAGAGCCGCTGAAGGTGCCGCGGACGTGGGAGCAGTTTCACCGCGTTGCCCAATTCTTTAACCGCCCGCAAGAGCCTCTTTTCGGCACAGTGATCGCGGCATATCCTGACGGACATAACACCGTCTACGACTTCTGCTTGCAGCTGTGGACGCGCGGCGGGGAGCTCTTCGACGATACCGGGGCGATGCGACTGGAGACGCCCGCGGCTCGACAAGCGCTCGATTTTTACCGCACTCTGCTGCAAGACGCTTCCGCCATGCATCCTGAGTCGCGAAGTCTCGATTCCGTGAAGTCCGGACTCGCCTTTGCCGCAGGTGAAGTTGCGATGATGGTGAACTGGTTCGGTTTCGCCTCCATGTCGGAAACAACTCCGCAATCCAAAGTAAGGGGATCCGTGGGAGTCGCACCTGTACCTTCCGCGGGCGGTCCGCGAGTTTCCTTGAATGCCTATTGGGTGATGAGCTTGCCCGCGGGCAGCCCTCATCGGGATATAGCTTGGCAATTTCTGCGCCATTGTGCCGGCCCGGAGATGGATAAGCTGCTCACCCTTGGGGGTGGAATCGGGTGCAGGAAATCAACCTGGTCGGATCCCGAAGTGAACTCCCGTATTCCGTTCTATCACTGTCTGGAAGAACTTCATGAGGAGGCTCGGGAACTGCCTCGCCGCAGCAATTGGGCGCTGTTGGCGGCAGTCATCGACGGCATGCTTCTGGAAGCCATTAATACCGGCGAACCGACCGCTGATATTCTTCGGCGTGCGCAACGGCGGGCAGACAAAACGACCCTGCAGGGAGTGCAAAAGATATGAATGCGGCAGCGTGGATGGGCGCACTGCTGGCGGTAACCGGCGGCGGATTGCAGGGCGCATTCGCGGTGCCCATGAAGTATGCCCACAAGTGGAAGCACGAAAATATCTGGCTGGTTTTCACACTGACTGGCTTGCTTCTGTTTCCGTGGATTCTCACCATCGCGGCGGTTCCTTCGCTGGGGCAAATCTATCGCCAGGCGCCGCTGAGCTCGCTGGTGCTGATCGCAGTCTGCGGAATCGGATGGGGGGTGGGCGCCGCCCTGGTCGGCGTGGCTTTCCGCATGCTGGGCATAGGCCTGGGGTTTGCCATTATCCTCGGCCTGAGCGCCCTGTTGGGCTCCGTGGTTCCTTTCCTGTTTGGACCCCGGCAAGACATCTCCGCCTCCCGAGGTTGGCTCTACCTGCTTGGCGCCTGCGCCATGGCAATTGGCATTGTCCTGGTTTCGCTCGCGGGCTCCATACGGGAAAAAGCGGAAGAGACGCAAAGGGGCTTGAGCGATGGCGAAACAAAGCGATTCGCCGTGGGTTTGACGATCGCCATCTTAGCCGGAATTCTGTCCTCCCTGCTGAGCATCGCCATCGCCTTCACCACGGGCATGGTCGATACAGCGCGACAGTTCGGCGCTTCCGCCGTATGGGCTGCGAATGTAGTGACGGCGCCTACCACCACCGGTGGCGCGGTGGCCAATGTTGTCTATTGTGCGATCATGCTGCGGAGGAACCACAGCGCAGCATTGTTTTGCCAGCCCGGGGTGATGAAACATTGGCTCTACGGCATCGCCATGGGAGCATGCTGGTACGGAGGCCTGGCCATTTATGGATTAGGCGAACAGAAGATTGGCTCGGTGGACGGCTGGCCGCTTTTTATCGGAGCCATGATCCTCAGCAGCAGTGCAGCGGGGTTCCTGTCGGGTGAGTGGAAGTCCGTCGGGGCGCGGGGCAAATGGATTCTGTGCGGTGGCAGCCTTTTGATTTTTCTCTCTTTGATTGTTGTGGGGATGGCACACAACGGATGATGGAACGCGAACGCAAGATTATGAGAACTACCGCATCACGGGCGGCCAAGGCCAACCCGAAAAAACCTCGTCCAGACTATGCAGTGCCGGCTCTCGATCGGGGGCTCGACGTCTTCGAACTTCTGGCGTCTTCCGGGACATCCCTGTCTCTGAGCGAAATGGCGGCTGCCCTGGGGCAAACGCCCAGCGCCGTATTCCGGATACTCAACCGGCTGGAGAATCGGTCCTATGTCGTGCGCCATCCGGCATCCGGCCGGTATCGTTTGTCACTCAAACTGTTCGAACTGGCACACACTCATTCGCCGATCGAGCACATCACGACGATCTCGGGTAAGCCCATGCGGGAATTGACCGAGTCGGTGCGCGAGTCCGTGCATCTCAGTGTGCTCAGCAACCGCCGTATTGTTGTGCTGCTGGATATCGGGAGCCCGCTGCGCGTGCGTTTCACTCACGAAGTCGGCTCGCAGTTTTCCCCGGTTCTCACCAATTCCGGACGTCTGCTTTTAGCCTATCTTTCGCCGGAGGGTTTAGAAGATCTTCTGGGCAAGGATCCCGATTATGGCCAACTATCCGCCGGCGAACGCGAGTCTTTTCACGAGGAGCTGAAGAAGATCCGGCGAAATCACTACGCGCTCTCGAGCAGCGAAGAGCGTGCCGGCATGAAAGATATAGCTGTGCTGGTGGGCAACCCGGCGATTGGAGCGACGGCAGCGCTGGCGATTGCCTGTTTGGGCGGCGGCAAGAGCGGCACCGAGACCAACCGGCTCATCTCCGAACTGCAGGAATGCGCAACGAAGATCACGAAGGATCTGGGAGTCAGCTATGATCGTGACTCGTTACTTTAACGATTACAAAACCGGCGCCGTTCGGGAGACGCTGGGCAGAACCATCACGGAGACAGATTTCGTCATCCATGCCGGTCAGACGGGTGACTTCTATCCGCATCATATGGATGCCGAATGGTGCAAGACCCAGCCCTTTGGCCAGCGAATCGCGCACGGCACGCTGATTTTCAGCGTGGCCGTAGGGATGACAGCCGGGGAAATCAATCCTGAAGCTTTCAGCTACGGCTATGACAGGCTCCGCTTCCTCAAGCCCGTCTTTATCGGCGACACGTTGCACGTGCGTGTAACCATCAAGGAGAAGCGCGACGCCAAGTCCCCACGCCATGGAATTGTGGTTGAGTTGTGCGAAGTTTTCAACCAACGGAAGGAAACGGTCCTGGCCTGCGAGCATTTGTTAATGGTGTCCCGTGGCGAGTCTGGTTGCTCCCTCTGAGTTCGACAGGACCAGGCAATTTGCGAGGTGAGAATTCTTCTATGAGCCAGGGTTTCGATCGTCGCTCGTTTCTGAAAATGTCTGGCCTGGCGGCGGCCAATCTTACTGTGCCAATGTCCGTCTACGCTGTGCCCGTCCACGCTGTGCTCCTCCATGCTGCGCCCCTCCATGCTGCGACTACATACCAGCCTGCGTGGGAATCTTTGGCGAAACATACGACTCCGTCCTGGTTCGAGGATGCGAAGTTTGGTATCTACTTTCATTGGGGTGTTTATTCGGTACCAGCTTTCGGATACGAGTGGTATTCCCGCGACATGTATATCGAGGGCACTGCGTGCAACAAGTTTCACAACCTGGTGTGGGGGCCTCCCGCTAAATTCGGGTACAAGGATTTCATCCCCCGGTTTCACGCGGAAAAGTTCAACGCCGAGGAATGGGCGCAATTGTTTCGCAGAGCAGGGGCGAAGTTCGCCGGGCCTGTCGCTGAGCATTGCGACGGCTTTTCCATGTGGGACTCCAAGGTAAATCGTTGGAACGCGGCACGCATGGGTCCCGGGCGCGATGTCGTCGGGGAGATGAGCCGGGCAATCCGCAATGAGGGCCTCACATTCATCAGCACGTTTCATCACCAGTGGCTGTGGGGCTGGTATCCGACGATGAACAGCTCTCTGGACTGTTCCGATCCTCAATACCGCGGGTTGTACGGACCGCCGGCCCCGGGGAGTCCTTTCGACTACACGCACTTTCCCAGCAAAACCCCTCCCGCGCCGCCGGAATTTCAGGAGACGTTTATTGCCAAGACGAGGGAAGTTATCGATAAGTATCGTCCCAGCCTGATCTATTTCGATAGCAGGCTAAACATTATTGACCAACACCGCCTTGCCGACCTTTTCTCTTACTACTACAACCAGGGGGAACAGTGGCATCAAGAGGTGACTTTCACTTACAAGAACACCGATGTTCCAACGGGGGCAGGGCTTCTGGATATAGAGCGCGGCCGGCTCGCGGAGCTGGCGCCTTATAAATGGTTGACCGATGATGCGATCGATTGGAACTCGTGGTGCAATGTCCAAAACCCCGACTACAAATCGGCTCGCCACATCGTCACGGAGCTGGTGGACATCGTCAGCAAGAACGGTAACCTGCTGCTCGATATCCCACCTGCCGCGGATGGAGTGATACCGGAACCGGTTGTCGAACGCCTGCATGCTATCGGAAAATGGCTTGAAGTCAATGGCGAAGCAATCTACGGGACTCGCCCATGGAAAACTTATGGGGAAGGACCCACGCACGTCAAAGGGGGAAACTTCGGGGATGAAAAGAGCGTGGATTTCACGGCGGAGGACGTTCGTTTTACCACCCGTCCGAAGACCCTTTATGCCACTGCGCTCGATTGGCCGGCGAACGGCAGGGAATTAGTGATTAAGTCGATGGGCACACATGCGAATCTGCTGGAAAAAGGGGAAATCGTTCATGTTTCGCTGTTGGGCAGCGATGCGAATCTCTCCTGGAGGCAGAACGAGGAGGGTCTCAGGATCGCATTGCCTCCGGCCAAGCCTGGAGACTTTGCCTACGTCTTCAAGCTCTCGCTCAACTAGTGGAGTGTCTTGAAGCTGGCCTTGAAGCGGCCCAGCCTTGTTAGGCTACCCCAGCGGCGGTACTCTTGCGTAATGCGACCACTTCGGTATTCCATCAACGTCACATTGGACGGGTGTTGCGATCATCGTGCAATAGTCCCGGACGAAGACTTGCATCGTCACGCGACCGAGAACATCGACCAGGCCGACGCGCTCCTCTTTGGCCGGGTGACTTACGAAATGATGGAGGCGGGATTCCGGCCGTCGGCGCAGACGGGAGCGAGGCCTGATTGGATGGAACCCTTTGCCCGGACGATCGACGGGGCGAAGAAATACGTCGTGTCGAGCACCCTGGACCGTGTCGATTGGAACGCGGAGCTGGTGCGCGGGGATCTTGGGAAGGCTGTTCAGCAGCTCAAGGGCGAGGCGGGTAAGGGACTGTTCATGGGAGGCGTGAAGCTCCCGCTGGCCCTGGCGGAGTTGGGATTGATCGATGAGTACGAGTTTGTGGTGCATCCCACGCTAGCGGGCCACGGGCCCACGTTGTTCGCGGGGCTATCGAAGCGTGTCGACTTGAGGCTCGTGAGCCGGCTGGAGTTCGGCTCGGGGGCGGTGGCGATGCGGTATGAGCCGAGAAGATAGCCATTGGCTGGTTAGCCCGAGCCGGCCGCAGCTTAGTTATCGGAAGGCTGATCGACGTGGTCAATCAGCAAAACCTGGACCGGCTCCTTTTGTGATTCGAACTTCAATCCCAGCTGTTCCTGGATCGCGGTGTAGATAGAAGGGCCCGCGGAGTCCGGCGATCCCGCACCGCCGGCGGAGTCTGTTTCCTCCGTCCAGCGCAATTCAATATCGTACGTACCCGTGAGTCCTGTCTTGTCCTGAACGATGCGGCCGGTGATCCGGGTCATGGGTGGCACGAGGGAAGCGATGGAAATACCCTGACCGGTCAGTTGGCCTCTTCCCCACCTCATCAGGCCTGCATGGCCTCCCGGCTTACCATCCGGGCCCTTGATGCCGTCAGGGTAGGTATCGCCGGGCTTTGCCGGCTTGAGTTTAGAGCCGCCCTTGGCAACCACCAACGCCAATACGGGAAGGTCTTTTGTCTCCCAATGAACTTTCAGTTGGAAGCGGCTCTTCAGAAATGACTGAAACATCAGCTTGTACTGGTCCGGGCTTAAGTTCTTCAGGGTTGTTTCGTCCGCATTATCCACCTTTGCCTCGATGTCAAAGTTCTGCGAATCAACCCATTTCGGCGCTCCCAAGATCTGATCGTCTTCGATTCCGTAGGCTTGTTCGATCAGCCCTCGAAGCGTCACTCCTTTTGCAGTAAGCCTGCCAAACTGAAGAAGCAACATCGATCCATCCGCGGGTTTGGCTGGTTTGATCGAGGCGACATCATAAGCTGGTGTGGGCGCGGGGGCGCTGGTTGTTTGGGCGTGTGCGGGGAGCAGGCCTGAGACGAGCTGGCCTAAGATGATCAAGTTTGAAACGATTGAGATCAACGCGGCCACGACAGAACAGCGGGGGTGGCTACCGGGTTGCGAAGAGGGTGAAGTTTGCAACGTATTGCCCCTTTCCCGAATACATGGTGACCTATTTAGAGTATTCACAGAACAAGATCGTGAGCTTGACCATAAGGACGCGCCACTCGACATGAATGTTCGCCACGTAGCGGTATCTACGAACAACCCCACAGACCAGCCCATCTATGTGACGTTTTGCGGGGATGCGCCCGGCACTAAGCTCGAAGGCCGGCAGGAGTTCAAAGTCAGCGGACAAACGAAGGACAGGAGCCTGGGCGCGGTGATATTGCGGGCTGAGCTCTCGACCGGCTGGGTCGCTCCGCAATGACC
>JBARKD010000035.1:0-5501 GCA_049800615.1 Acidobacteriaceae bacterium
TGCGTACACCGGGAATCTGCGACAGGCGTTCGTCGATTCGCCGGAACAAGGGTTCCATCTGTTCCGGCTTATAGGGGCCCAGGGTCGGGTTAACTTCGGCGATATAGCGGCCGGAGGACTCGAAGCCAAAATCCTGATGCTGCAGATTGCGCAAGCTCTGGCCCAACAAGGCTGCGGCAGAAAGCAGAACTAACGACATGGCCGCCTGCCCGATCACCAGCGATTTCTGCGCCCAGGATCCACGGCCACCCACCGAGCGGTTTGCGCCGCGCAAAGCCTCGACCGGGTCCGCGCGCGAAGCCATCCAGGCGGGAGCGATGCCGAAAATGATTCCGGTAAGCAGCGAGACGGCTAAGGCAAACAGCAGCACGGGCCACGAGGGAGCGGCGTCGACCGGGACGTAGTTGTCCTGGCCGCCGATCTGGAAGGCCAGGTACAGAATCAGCCTGGTTCCGGCATAGGCTACGGCGATTCCCAAGGCTCCGCCGATCAGGGATAAGGTGACACACTCGACCAGCGCCTTACGCACCAGCCTTTGCCAGGTCGCTCCGAGGGCAACCCGGACCGACCTTTCCGCGCGATCTTTTAAACCGCGCGCCAACATCAGGTTGGCCAGGTTGCCGCAAGCCACCAGGAGCACGCAGGCCGCAGCCACTAAAAGCAGTTTCAAACCATCCTGGTATTGGTCCTTCATGGCGGCGACGCCTCCCCCGCCGGGGATTAAACGCACTGTCTGCTGCTGCCACAGTTGCTTTTCCGCCGGCTCCATGTCGGGGACGTGGCTGGCCAGCCAGTTGTGGAATTCTCCCTTTAGTTTCGCTTCAAGCTCCGTGGGCTTTGTTCCTGGACGTACTCTTCCGAGGATGTCCAGGAAATTGCGATTGGGAGATTTCAAGCGCGCGGTGTCGCCGTCGATCAACGGCTCAGTGGAGAGCGGCAGCCAAAAATCGGGCATACCCCACCCAGACAGCTTCGCTCCGTAAAAGCCAGGTGGGCCCACACCGATCACCGTGAAGGGATGTCCATTGATCTGGTAGCCGGCCCCTACCACAGAGGGATCAGAGCCATATTTTTCCTGCCAGATGCGGTAGCTCATCACGGCGACCGCGGGGGAGCCCTCACGATCATCGGTGTCCGTCATCAGGCGGCCAATCCAGGGCTGCACGCCCATGGTGCGGAAGAAATTCCCTGAGACGTACTCGCCATTGCGGGTATCCGCCTGCGCTTGCGAACCGACCCGCCGTACACCGAGGGGCGCATTCCCGGCCTGGAGCGCCGCCAGGTCAGTGAACTCAGGCGTATGATCGCGAAAATTTTTGTAGGCTTCCCAGGAGAACAAGGAGAAGTCGCCGTCGTCTCCCTGGAGGTAACCACCCCAGTTGCAACAGCGGACTTTGTCTCCGATTCGGTACAGCTCGTCGGGATTGGCCACAGGAAGCGATTTCAGCATGACCTTGTGCACGAGCGAGAAAATCGCTGTGGTCGCTCCGATGCCCAAAGCCAAGGTGATGACTGCGGTCGCGGTAAATCCCGGTGACTTCTTCAATTGGCGCAGCGCGTCGCGCAGATCTTCCAGCATCTCGAGTCCCTTCCTGTCGCGTTTCTTGCCTTGCTAAATTCAGTCGTCCGACGGACTTCCTAGGAGGGCAGTACGATAGGGGAGGGTTGCTGGTTCCCACTTTCTGGAAGGCGGCTTTATCCCTTGTTAACCTCGCTCAAAGACGATACCTCCATGGTCTTCCGCCCTGGTTTGTGGGTGATTCTTGTTCTTGCTGGTTCTCAGCTATGCGCTCAAACCATCAACCTGCCGACGAGCAAGCAAATTGCGGAGCCGGTTCCCGGTTCTCCCACGAAGCTGAATAGCCTGCCCATGGCGACAGCCTGGTCGCCAGACCATCGTTACCTCGCCCTGGTGAACAGCGGATACGGGACCGTCGAGTCTGATTACTCCCAATCGATTGCGATTCTGGACACCACGACCAACCAGCTGACAGACTTTCCCGATGCGCGCACCGTGGTTCTCGCACCGCAGACAATGTATTCCGGGATTGCTTTCTCTCTCGATGGCACTCGTCTCTATGTAAGTTTCGATTCCATTTCCGCACCGCAGGGTGGAAAGCCGGACCAGACGGGGAATGCGGTTGCGGTGTATAGCTTCGTCCACGGCACGCTTACCCCGGAACGCCTGATCCCGGTTCCGTTGCAGCATCTGCCCGCGGGGCGCACGCAGAACCACGAGGGATTGGATCTCGCCAGCAATCTGGCAATCCCCGTACCCACAGGCCTGGCCGTGTTTGCGGGCGCGGATGGTAAAGAAAAGATCGCGGTGGCGAATGAGTTTTCCGATGACGTGCTGGTCATCGATGAGTCGTCAGCCAAGATTGAAAATCGGTTTGATCTCGGCCAGGGGTCAACCGTGCCGTCCACGTATCCCATCGCGGTGCTGGCCACGCATGACGGCCGGTATGCGTTTGTTGCTCTGTGGAACGGTTCGGCAGTGGCCCGGCTTGATCTGCGCAGCGGGAAGGTGATGGATAAGCTGCCACTTTTGCCGCCGGAGTCGAGCATCCGGCCCAGTTCCCATCCTATGGCGATGGCGTTCAGCCCGGATGAGAAGACGTTGTATGTGGCACTGGCCAATCGCGATGCCATTGCCGCGGTGAGGGTCACGGGAAAATCGATGCGGCTCGATTCCACCTACGGCGCAGGTCTGCCCCAGCAAACCTATTTCGGGGCGATGCCGGATTCGGTTGCCGTTTCGCCCGACGGCGAAACGCTTTATGCCGCCGACTCCGGTTCAGACGCTATTGCGGTGTTTCATACCACGGGCGCGGCGAGGGAGCGGGCAATCGGCTTCATTCCAACAGAGTGGTATCCCACGGCCCTCGCGCTCAAAGACAACCAGCTTTACGTGGCCACAGGCAAAGGGAGGGGAACCGGGCCGAATGTCGCGCCGCCGCCCCAACCTCCGCACCCGATAGCGGGCGCGGGCGCACGGCCGCACCGGGCGCACATTTATATTGGGAACCTGCTTTATGGCTCGCTGGCCACGATCGACCGAGCCGACGCAGAGAAGAATCTGGCCGAGTTGACGCACCAGACGATGGCCGCCAACCTGATGAATGCCGCGCAGCAGCATCTTACGTTTGCTTCCGGCGCAAACCCGATTCACCACGTGATCTACATCATTAAAGAGAACCGCACCTATGACCAGATTCTGGGCGATCTCGGCGCAGGCGACGGCGATTCGTCACTGACAATGTACGGTCAGCAAATCACGCCCAACCAGCACAAACTGGCGCTGCAATTTGGCGTGCTGGACAACTTCTATGACTCGGGCGAAGTTTCCGGGGACGGCCACGTGTGGTCTACGGCTGCGATCACCAGCGATTACACGGAGCGCACCTGGCAGCAGTCTTATCGGGGGAAGGAGCGCATTTACGATTTTGAGGGGGTGACGGAAGGCGGCTATCCGATCCAGGAGAAAATCCCCGATATCAATGAGCCTTCCAGCAGTTATTTATGGACCGATCTTGCTCGCCAGGGAAAAAGCCTTTATCACTTTGGTGAATTTGTTTCCACCCGGTTTTGCGATGACTCAGGCGAGGCTCCGAAGGCAAAGTCGCCCACGGAGGGAACGCCCGTGCCGACGCATTTGTGCGATAGGCCGTTTATCAGGAGCAAGCAGGCGGTTCCTGCGAACTACGGTGGAGGGGAAAGCCCATACCCATGGAACATACCGCTTATTTATAAAAATGTAGCTACCAAGCCGGAGCTAGAAGGGCATTTCGATCCGGAGTATCCGGACTTCAACCTTAGTTTTCCCGATCAGCTTCGCGTCAACGAGTTTCTTACTCATTTCAACGGTTGGGTGAAGGAGCGGCAGCAGGGAAAAGATTTCATGCCGGCGTTTGTGATGTTGCGTTTGCCCAATGACCACACGGCGGGAACGCGCCCTGGCTCGCCGACACCGAAGGCCTCGGTTGCGGATAATGACCTTGCCGTCGGACGCGCCGTCGAAGCGGTCTCTCACAGTGCGTACTGGGACGACACGGCCTTCTTCATCATCGAGGATGACGCTCAGGATGGCGCCGACCATGTGGATGCGCATCGTTCGTTGGCGCTGGTGATCAGCAAGTACTCGCCAAGAAAAGATCGGCCATTCGTGGATCACGGCTTCTACACCACGGTGAGCATTCTGCGGACGATCGAGGACCTGCTGGGAAGTCCTCCGATGAACAACAACGATGCATTCGCGCCGTTGATTGCGCCGCTGTTTACCGGAGCAGGAGAACAACCTGCATTCAATGCCGATTATTCGAATCGGGACAGTGGTCTGATCTACACGGCAAACACAGCGAAGACACCGGGGGCGAAAGAGTCAAGCCGTATGGACTTTACCCATGAGGACCGCGCCCCCGCACGCAAGCTGAACGTCATTTTGTGGAAGGATGCGATGGGATCGAAGCCGGTGCCGTGGATGGTGCTGCATCCGCACCAGACGGCGAAGAAGGACGACGACGATTAGTGGACAATTAAGTGTGGTTAAATCGCTCCATAATTGTGGAGGCGAACCACATGAACTTACTGAAGACTTCTCTGGCGGTTCTTTTTGGATTTTTAGTTGGGGCGGCGCTAAATCATCCGGCACCTGCAAAGGCAGCCGGGCGCGTGTATGTTCAGCAAGCCCCCATTGGTGCCAACACGTCGATAAGCGGAGGGACGGTGGTGGGTTTCTCCTGCGCCGGTAGCGGGGGCAGCACCGCTTGTTACGTTGCGAGCCAGTAGTAGGCCAGCCGCCAAGCTGCAGCCTCAGGTTGAGTGCTTAGCCCTGCTAGCGGGGCGGTGTAGCGTACACTCACCTGAAACGATGGAGACCGATGAATGCGCAAATTAGCCCTGCTGGTGCTTTTTCTGGCAACGCAAGCTGCATACACGCTTGATTCCGTGCCAAAAGCTGAATACCGGGAGAGGCGGGTAAAGCTCGGAGCCGCACTGCACGGGGGATCGGCCTTGATCTTCGCCGCGCATGAGCCGCCTATGGAGTACCAGGACTACCGGCAGGATGAAGACTTTTATTACCTCACCGGCTCCACGGAACCGGGGGGCGCGCTGCTGATCATCGGGGATGGGCCGGCGACGACAACCCGTCTGGGAGCGATTTCACCCCAGGCATACCGGGAAATTCTCTTTCTTCCCATGCGCGATCGGATTCATGAGAAGTACACGGGGGCCAAGATGGACGCCGCGACGCCTGGGGTAACGCAGACCCTCGGCGTGAGCGAAGTGATGTCGCTGGCCAGCCTGCCTTCTGTCTACGGCGCCTTCCTCGCGCAGAATCCGGACCGGACGAAAACGGTGTGGACGCAGCAGGACGTGGTTTCCGCGGGAGCAACGCTGCGCTTTACGTTCGCGGTGTTGGGCACGGACGAGGTCGAGCCGACGCACGACGTTCGCAGCCTGACGACGCGGTAGCGCATGGTCAAGAGCGCAGCAGAAAT
>JBARKD010000036.1:0-4955 GCA_049800615.1 Acidobacteriaceae bacterium
CTGCTGCGCTGCCATTTGCGCTTGCTGCATGGCTAGTTGTTGCTGGTGCTCCTTCTCCTGCTGCATCCTGCGCAAGGTGCTTACCCGCGCGTCCTCCGCGTCCTGCACCGCCCCGCGCGCGTAGGTAATCATTTCCTTGCGATTGCTCTTCTTGTTATTGCTCATCGCCTGTGCGTTTTGCAGTTCCTGCTTGGCCTTGGCGAGAATATCCGGCGCGTATTGCGCGGCGCCCGCTGCCTCGGCAATCTGCACTGCATTGATGGCTTCATAGAGCTGCAGCGGGGACTTGTCGCTGGGCTTTACCGGGTTCAACACCGCGTGCTGGCCCGCGGTCTGCACGTAAGCCCCGCGGGGCAGCAGATTGTAGTGCACATTCACGGTATCGATGATGCCCGTGGTCTTGTTTTTATTGACCGTATTCTGCATGACTACAAGGTCGCTCGGCGTGGTCACCGCGAAGTAGGGCTCGGCGGTCACGACCAGCGCAAACTGCTGCAGGTTGGTGGTGACGTTCATTTGCGCTTTTGAACCATTGGGGATGATTTCGCCCAGATTCACCGGCCGGCCCTGGGGTGTGATGGCCCACAAGACATAAGTCAGGTACTCCACGCCAAAGCTGTTGGCGGGTACGAACCCTTCGAATTTGGCATCGATGAAAGTCTGGCCCTTACTGGTCACATTCGCCTGTCCCTTTCCCTGAGAGAGAAGGCTGGTTCCGGCAAATCCAATTTTCGTGCTCCCGCTGCGATGCCAGTAGTTGATAGCCGGGATATCCCGGCCGACTACCTGAATTTTGTAAAGCGGTACGTTATTGTTGCCGTTCTCGTTCTGTGCCGGCATGATCGGCTGCTGTTGTTGGGGCTGAGCCGTGGGGCTCGGTTCCTGCCCATAAAGCGGGCTCGAGATAGCGCAAAGCAGAATAACGGGAAGAAGTGTTCCAGCGATCATCTTGTCCAACTCCTAACCAGATTCAAGGCAAACGACACCATGGACGCCATCCGTAGATGGCTGACATCCATGATGTCGCATATAAAGTACTTTATTGGATGCAAATCTGGAAGGTAGCGCTGACGAAATTTGCAGCGTGCGCCCCAGCACCTGTATCAGGTGCTGGAGCGTTGCCCGGAGGGGGGCTTAGGTCTGCAGCGCAACTAGCTGGTGTGCAATCGCGAACAGTGCCAGTTCCAGGCGCGTGGATACGCCGGTTTTGTCGAAAATATTCGAGAGGTGACGCTTCACGGTTTCTTCGCTGATGCTGAACTGCTTGGCAATATCCCGGTTGCTGCAACCCTCGACGATGCAACCAACGACTTCCAATTCCCGCGGCGTGAGGCCATAAGTCTTGCGCTCAGGAACGGCAGCCTGCTGCATGAGTTCGTGCAACGCCCCGACCAGGTTCACCACGCGCTTGCCGCCAATCCAATAATCACCGGAGGAGACCGCGCGGATGGCGGTAGTGAGGTGGTCCGCGAGCGCATCCTTAAGCACAATGCCGCGGGCCCCGATCTGCAGCGCTTCGATAATCTGCTGCGTAGTAATTGTGCTGGTCAAAAGCAGAATCTTGACCGTGGGTGAGCCGCTCATGATCGCCCGCATGGCTTCGAGGCCAGGGAGACGGGGCATCTGCAGGTCAAGCAAGAGAATATCTGGCAGCAGTTCCAGAGTTCCGGTAATAGCCTCATCGCCGTCCGATGCCTCGCCAATTACGTCGAGGCTTGGGTCGCTTTGAAGCATGTTCTTGACGCCGATCCGGACGACGGGATGATCGTCGGCAATGACGATTCGGATCTGGTGTACACGGTCGTTGCTGTTCTTCGGTGTTGCCGGAGAAGTGGTTGTTGTCATGGTCGGGGGGCCCTAGGGTTTGGTTAGGTTTCCTGCCAAAAGCATACGCTCCAACTCGTTGCATGCATTCAGCAAATCGTTCAAAACAATGGAGGTGGCGGCTTCTTTACCACCCCCCATCTCGAGCCCGGCGGCGAGCCGGGCCAAACGCACAGCGCCAATCATTGATGCCGCTCCTTTTATCCTGTGGGCGAGGCGTCGCACCCCATCGCCCGAAACCTGGCCCTGCAAAGCACGAACGCATATCCGCGTGTCGGAGATGCAGGCGGCTATCGTATCCTGCAGCGCGTCCAAAGGCATCATGGTCAGCAGTTTCTCGATGACCGCAATGTCCACCGCTTCCTCGGCGGAGGGTTTCGCCGTCTTTCCGCGCTTCCCGATGCGGCTTCCGTTACGCGCTCGTATTCCCGGCTGCAATGCTCTGCGCAAATCCTCGACCGCCACCGGCTTCAACAGGAACCCATCGAAAGCGGCCAACTGCGCGCTCTGCGCTTCAGTAGCGCTCATGGCCAGCATGAGTGGTTGGAAACCATCGAGGGCACGAACTTTCTCCGCCAGTTGACCCCCGGTAACCCCGGGCATCTGAAGGTCCACCAGTAACACATCCGGACGCGGAATCTGGCCGCCGGAGAGTAGTTCCAGAGCGGTTTCGGCATCATTGGCGCGCACCACCTGATGTCCCTCGTGTGCCAGAATCAAGGCCATCACTTCCAGGCTTATCGCGTCGTCATCCACGAGGAGAACCTTCCGCTGTTTCTGGTCCCGGTTCGACCTCATATCCACACGACGCCTCCTCGAGTGGTTACCGATTGTTACTTTTGGATCTGTTACTTTTGGCAGCTTACGGCATTCTGTGCTAAAGCGCACTCGAAATTGTAACGGGGCTAAACCGAGGTAACTACAAAATCCTAATGTTTTGCTCGACAGAAAGCTTATATCACGCCGCTGGCTGCACATTTTCGCACGGACGCTTTGTCCATTTTCGATCCGGATTTAGTTAGATCAGTTTCACGAGGAGACACTCCGCGGCATTCTCGAGAACCAATGCGAAGACCGGCCTCACACGCGAACACCGGCTAGCCGGAGAAGAAAATGCAGGCTACAGTCTTTTCTATGGCTGCTAGCGACGATGCCGACATCCGCCAACAACTGGCGGAGCTCTCATCACGCGTGGCTTCTTTGGAAGCCACAATCGCGGTGCTCGAAGGCAACCGCGGCGCAGGTCCTCAGCAGCAGCCCGCTCAAAAGATGAAATACCAACTGCGGGGCCGAGTGGGCGCGGCGAAGCCCGAGGTTTCGCTCGAGCGCCGGATCGGGGCGCAGCTTCTGAATCGTATCGGAATCCTCGCCACCCTTACAGGAATGGCTTGGTTTCTCAAGCTGGCTTTCGATCGCAATTGGATAGGACCCTCGGTCCGGATCTGGATTGGCCTCGCGGCGGCGGCCGGCGTGGTGGCGTGGTCCGAGCGCTTTCGCCGGCGGGGATTTCCTGCCTTCGCTTACAGCCTGAAGGCGCTGGGTAGCAGCATCGCATATCTCTCACTTTGGGCTGCTGCAAGCCTTTTCCACCTGGCGCCCCTGGGCCTCGTCTTCCTGGCTATGACCGGGGTCACGGTCTTCAATGCCATGCTGGCTCACCGCCAGGACTCAGAATTGCTGGGGCTTTATGCGCTCGCCGGGGGTCTGGCTACGCCCGGGCTGTTGTCGATAGGCCACAGCGAAATTTTTCTCTTTTCTTACCTTGCCTTGCTGAATGTCGGCGCGCTGCTTCTGCTGGCACTTCATCCCTGGAAGCGCATGGCATGGGCCGCTTTGCTGGGAACAGCCTTTTATTACGTCGCCTGGTGCTGGGAGGAAAACGATCCCTCGCATTTCCTGCCCACAGTTCTCTTTCTTGGTTTGTTCTTCGCTGGTTTTACCGCCGCACCCTGGTTGCAGAAGGTGATATCGGCCGTTGCCTTCCCCATAGCCAACGCAGCGGCGACTTGGTTTGCGCTGATGGCGCTTTTTGCGGCCGGGAGCCAGCATTCCTGGCGTCCATGGGTCACGCTTGCTCTTGCCGGCGGATGTCTGGTGATTGCCTTCGCGTCCCGTCGCCTCGCGGCGCTTGCTCAAACCAACCTGGCCCTGGCCATCTTTTTTGCTACCGTGGCCGTGCCGCTTGAATTCCACGGCACAAACCTTATCTTGTGCTGGCTGGGCGAATCGCTGGTCCTGGTAATCCTGGCCAGGTTAACCTCACACCCGATTCCGCGAATCTTTGCCACGGCAGTATTGACTTTGGTCGCACTTGCCCTGCTGACCGATTGGGCCGTAGGAACACCCCAGCCACTGGCCGTCGTTACCAACAGCCACTTCGTCACGAACATCATCGCGGCGATGGTATTCGCCGCGGTTACGATTCTTAGCCTCGGCGCCGGGAGCGGGCGCCGGTTCGGATCCTGGAATTACCTGGCTGCGTTCTCCGCGTACGCATTCAGCGTCACGCTCCTGATAGCCGTGAGCCTCGAGATTCA
This sequence comes from Acidobacteriaceae bacterium, assembly GCA_049800615.1. Classification (GTDB taxonomy): domain Bacteria; phylum Acidobacteriota; class Terriglobia; order Terriglobales; family Acidobacteriaceae; genus PALSA-350. The sequence goes on from JBARKD010000036.1 coordinate 4,362, forward strand.
CCACTATTGGTTTTGTGGCGCCGGCTTCTTTCGTGACTTCTGCGGCGGCTATGGGCAGTTGGAGCGGCGTACGATTGCCGCGGGATGGGGGTATAGCGCCTGGTGCATGGCTTACGGCGCTGCCGTCATGACCGTCGGATTTTTGCGCCGCAGCGCCTTCCTGCGCTGGCAGGCGCTCGTGGTGCTCGCTTTCAGCATCGCCAAGGTTTTTCTGAATGGCGTGAGCCAGCAAAGCCAGGGCTATCGCGTGCTTAGCTTTCTGGCTTTGGGCGCGCTGCTTCTCGCCATAAGCTTTGCCTATCAGAAGGACTGGCTTCGGCTCCGCGGATAGTCGCGCGGATCGTCGTGCCGACAGGTGAAATTTATGCAGGGCCCGGAAAGTGAAAGGAGCGCTTTGAAGCCCAGCCCCTTCACGCCAAGAAGTCACAGGCTCTCGGGATGACAATTCTGTCTAGGGGCAGAAATTGTACCCTCAGCGCTGATGAGAACAGCGTACTGAGTCCCGAAGGGAAGGCTGAATTTAGACCAGGACCACAGTTTTGGGTAAACCTACGGAAATATCATTTAGGCAAAAGGAGGCGGCCATGAGCGAGT
>JBARKD010000037.1:0-5756 GCA_049800615.1 Acidobacteriaceae bacterium
GGGGGCAGCAAATACGCCTGCTCGGGCGAATAAGGAAAATATCGAGACATTCCTTCTTATCTCCTCACTCCCCCTGAAATACAAGTCATTCCCCTGGTTCTCACGCAGACTCTTCAGCCCCGCCGTCAAACCGAACAGAAGACCGGCTTCAGCCGCCGAGGGCAAAATTTTCCACCACCGCACTCGATTGAAACGCAAGCCTCCCCTTTGTCATTCCGAGCGCAGCCGAGGAATCTGCAGTTTTCCTAAATCAGCCACAGAATCGTCATTGCGAGAGCCTTTGACTTTTTTGTTTTGAAGGGGCGGGGCTTTTCAGCCCCGCCGTCAAATCGAACAGAAGACCGGCTTCAGAAGCCGCTGAGGGTATATCTTCCATCCGCGGACAGAATTATCATCCCGAGCGAACCCGAGAAAACCGCAGTTCGCCCGTCCAGGAAAATGCCGCATCCCCTGCTATTGTTTCTCGAAAACCACCATTTCGGTGAAGGGTTTACCGTCTTTATCGGTGCCGGTCATGTGGAACGTCTGGGTTTTGCCGTCTTTGGAAAGGGTGGCGTAACTCTTAGCCATTCTGCCGTTATAGTTCCATTCCTGGGTGGTCTTGTAGGGGCTGACTTTGGTGGCAAGTACGGTTACGTTATCGCCGCGGCCCGTGACCGGCACTGCCGTGCCTTGTTGTGGTTTGTAGGACCACTTGGATTGCTTGCCGGTTGAACTGGTTTCCTCCACAGTGATGGTGAAGTCAGGATCGATCGTAACCTGATCTGCCTGGGGAGCGTGCCCGGGAAATTTTGACTTCTCCGGATTAAATTTCCAGGTGCCGGCCCAAAGGCCGGGTTTGACATCCTGCGCGGTGAGTTGATGGGGTACCGCCAACAAAACGACTGAAAATGCCGAGAGAGCGATCGCTGCTTTTTTCAAGGTGTTTTTCATGTGCACGCAACTCCTATTGCTTTTCGTAAACAACGACTTCACTGAACGGCTTTGCCACGGTGGATCCGGGCGCCCGGTAGGTTCCGGGAGCTCCGTAGAAGGTCTGCACCTTACCATCCTTCGACAGTGTCGAATGGGTGCGAGTGACTTTTCCATCGTGCGTCCAAATATGGTCATTGCGATAGTCGTTCACCTTGACCACTTGGACAGTCGTGTTATCTCTGCCCTCAATGGGTACGGATTTACCCGCCTGGGGTTTATAGGACCAATCGCTCACTTTGCCATCGGCACTGACAACGTGCACGGCGACCGAGCCATCCGGCTGGACGGTGACTTGGTCCGCCTTGGGTGGCGGGCCGGGAAACTTGGACTTCGCATCGTTGGCAGCCCAGGTGCCGGCCCAGGCGCCGGCCGGCATGTCCTGCGCAACGGCAAGAACCGGAGCCGCGCAAAGCAGCGCGAAACCGGCCAGGAAATGTAACTTTCTCGATTGCATTTGTTCAATCCTCCATCGTTCCATAAGAAATTCTTGATGAGAGCCTATTGCGCGCCGTGAACCGGATAGCGCAGTTTCGCTTTGCTGCCCAAAATCTGCTGGAGATCCAGGGCAAGCCTGTCCAGTCCCGCTTTTGCAGTTTCTTTGCCGGTGACAATTTCTGAGAGCCGGCGTTCCGCGGCATCGATCATCGGTGACGACTCAGGCAGGGTCGCCTTCTCTTTGGCTATCGGAACGCTGCCCAGGAATGCCGCGGTGTAAGACATCTGCTTAACCTTCGCATCCTCGTAAACCGATTCCCTGGTCGAGTTGCTGCCGTGAAGAGTTTGCGAGACCTGAACCTGGTCGGACATCACCCATTCGAGGAAGCGGTAGGCTTCTTTCGGGTTGGGTGTGCCGGCCGGAATCAGCCAGGTGAGGCCTTCCATTTGACTGGCCTTCTGCCTGCTGTTCGAAGGAATGAGGCTATATCCGATCTTGCCCGCGACCTTGGAAGTTGCCGCGTCCTCGACCAGGTAAGCCTGATCGCTCCACAGCAAGCCCATGAATGCGTGTTGCTGCTGGAGCGCCGCCTGCGCCTGGTCCCAACCATAGGTCAGCGTGTCCGGGGGACTGAACGCAATGAGCTTGACATACTGCTCCGTCGCAGCGACGTTTTGTGGAGAATTGACGACGATGTCGCCGTACTCCCAGCCGTGTTGTGTGTCGAGGATGTCTCCTCCGAACGAGTAGGCAAAATTCAGCCACTCATACCATAGGGGGAGCCCCTGCTTGCCGGAGATGTAGGTTCCGTAGAAGTGGTCAGTCGGGCGAGTGAAGAACTGGGCTACCTGTACGTACTCTTTCCAGTTGGCCGGAACCGTAAGGGCGCGGTGGTAGCGGGCTTTGAACTTGCGCTGGTTTTCGGAATCCTCCAGAAGGTCCTTGCGGTAGCAGAGGAACGCCGTCAGCCCGGTGTACGGATAGCCGTAGACTTTATCTCCATACCAGCTCAGCCCGCGCCACCAGTTGGGGAACAACTGTTGCGCCGGCTGAAAGCCGCCATCATGCAGAGTCGTGTCTCCCAAAAATGAATCGATAGGCTGGATTTCGTGCTTCTGGATCAACGTGCCCATCCAGCGGTGCCGCATCACGACGAGGTCGTAGGGAGAATGTCCCGGAGCGCCGTCAAGATCCTTCATGATCGTGCGGTCGTTGCGGTTCAGAAACTCAATGCGCTCGCCGGTCTTCGCCTCATAGCCGGCGATCATTCCGCTCTTTTCCAGGCTTTTCAGGAACCAGTCGTCGCCTGCAACGCGGATGGCCAACGGCGGCGGCGGTGAGCTTTTGCTGCAACTCACCGGCACGCAGGCCAGGCACAGGAGAGCCAGGATTCGCGGCCTTAACCACCTCATTTGGGATTGGAAGAGCCGGCAAACCACAGAAACTTGACCGGGGTGTCACCGGAATTGATGTTGGAGTGGGTCATGGTTTGGTCGGGCCTGATCATGTAAGCCATCCCCGGGGGCTGCACGCGCAACTGCGTTCCGATAAAGGCCAGGCTGGTTCCATCAATCGCGACCCAAATTTCTTCCTGCCCGGGATTATGTGGATGCGGCTCGCCCATCTGCATCGGATTGATCGTCACCGTAATGAGGTCGCCGATGGTGGCCAGTCCATCCGCGCGCGAGAAAAGATCCCGGACGATATGCGCCCAGTGGCCGGAAGCGCCAGGAAGCGTATAAGGGGAAGCTTCCATGGGTGTCCTTGCGGGCACAGTACTTTCGTCCGTGACCATCATGTCTTTGCGCGGCGTGAAGCTTTTCGGAACCGGCTCGTTGACCACGTACATGGTCAGGTCATCGTTGCCGGTGTTCTTCATGGAAAATTCGATACCTTCCGGCATGAACACGGCGATGTCTTTATGGAGTGCGGCGGTCTTGCCTCCAGAGGAGATTTCCCCGGTCCCGCCGTCGATGTAGTAGACCTCTTGCTCGCCGTCGAGCTTTTCCAGGGTGGTGATGTCGCGCGGCTGCAAGCGCCCGTAAGCAACGAAATTGGTCGCTTGCAGGACCGCTCCCGGTTGCGGAGGAGCAAGATTGTTTCCGTGCGTAAGAATGTCCCGTAGAACCAGGGAGCCGTGTTCATGACGCGGCATGGAGTCGTGCCAATCGCCGATAAATCTGTCGATCAGCCGATCCTGAAGGTCGGTTCCGTCCTCATAGCGTATGGCATTCGGTCCGGGGAAGCTGTTTCCGCCGGTCGCGGGTGTTTTGACCGGCGGCTTGGCAACGACTTGGCCAGACAGCAGGGTCAGCCCGAAGAACGGCAGCGCCAGCGAACTGAGACATTTTCCGAACACCGAAATCATTTTCAGCCTAGAGCCAAACGTTAAGCTCCGTTCCCTATGGGAACAAGCGAAATAGTACGAAACCAACCCGAATCAGCTTACGCAATCCGTTAAGACTGAGTGGGCACAAAAACAATGCAAACCGGAACATCGAGCTTGATCTCGTTCCCGGTCTTCGCCAGCTTCCCGGTCGCGGGATCGATCTTGAAGACGATCACGTCGTTCGAGTATTGATGGGCTACCAGAAAATAAGAACCCGTGGGGTCGATCGCGAAGTTGCGGGGCATGATTGCGCCGGACAGCGGTTGGTCAACCACCGTCAGCGTTCCCTTGTCCGGATCGATGGCAAAAATGCCGATGGTGTCAGGTCCAAATTTGTCATCGCCTATGTTGCGGCGGTTTGATTCATAAAGAAATTTCCCGTCTGGGGAGACGGCAATCTCGGCGCTGTGGTTTTCGCCTTTGAAATCGCCTGGCTTCGTTTCGTAGCTCTCCACGTGGGTCAGTTTCCCGGCGGGATCCCAGGCAAAAGCGTCGACAATCCCGCTCATCTCTCCCAACTGATACGCGAACTTTCCGGATGGGGTGAAAGCGAAGTGACGCGGGCCGCCGCCCGGCTTCACCGTGGCAAAAGGCGGATCCGGCGGAGTGAGCTGACCGGTCTTCTCGTCGAAATTGTAGATTTGTATCTTGTCCAATCCGAGGTCAGACACGATCGCGTGACGATTGTCCCCTGAGACCATGATGGAATGGGGATGCGGGGCGTTCTGGATGGCGGGGTTGACACTGTGGCCGAGATTCTGGATGAAGGACGTCATCTCTCCCAATGAGCCGTCATCCTTCAGCTTGATGACCGAGACGCTGCCACTGCCAAAATTGGCCATCAGCACATATTTGCCGGTCTTATCCGTGGAAATGTAACAGGTGCTGGTTCCACCCGTAGGCAGCGTATTCAGCAGTTGCAATTTACCGGTTGCCGGGTCGATAGCGTAGGCGCTCACGAAAGAAACATGATCGAGCGGCGGCCCAACCGAAAGCGGATCCTCGGTGACGGCGTAGAGGAAGCGGTGATCCGGAGTCGTGGTCAGAAACGACGGATTGGTGATCTCGGCGGCAAGCTCCGGTTCGCTCAACGTGCCGGTCGCAGCATTGAACCGGCTCATGTAGATCCCCTTGCTGTGGCTGTCTCCCACGCCCTGTGTCTTGCTGTGGCGAACGAAGCGGAAACCGGTATACGTCCCTAAGTAGACGAAGTAGTCCTTGTCCTGCGCCGAGGCGGTGCCCCCGCCAAGAATGGCCAGCATGCACAAAAGCAAGAGAAAGAGAAGCGAATACCGGGCGTATGGCACGGGTTTGTTTGCCTCCTTGGCGGTCAGGATCAGGTTATACCACTGGCACGAATTGCAGGCAGACCGGCGTGTCGACCTTGATCGTCCGCCCCGTATTATCAAGCATCCCCGTCGATGCATCCATTCTGAATTGAACTACCTCGTTCGATACCTGGTTGAGAGCGAACAGATATTGCCCGGTCGGGTCGATGGCGAAGCTGCGCGGCATGATGCCTCCGGAGGGGAACTGCCGTAGTTCCTTCAGGGTGTGCTTCTGCGGATCAATGGCAAACACCGCGATGCTGCCTGGCAGGCGGTCAATCTTGCTGGGATCCTGCGCATTGAACCGGCTCAGCCGGTTGGAGGCGTAGAGGAACTTGCCATTGGCGCTTATCTGCAATTCCGCGCCGGCATTTCGCAAGTTGGGAGGCGCAATGGAGAGTTCCTGGAGCTGCGTCAACGTACCTTGCTCCGGATTCCACGCAAACGTAATCAACGTGCTTCCCATTTCGTTGAGCTGATAAGCGAACTTACCTTCATGATCGAACATGATTCGCCGCGGGCCGCCACCCGCTTCGACCTGGACAGTCGTCGGGTCGAGCGGCGAAAGCATCCCCGTCTTATCGTCGAAGTGGTAGATGTAAACCTTGTCGGTTCCCAGATCCGAGAC
>JBARKD010000038.1:0-5433 GCA_049800615.1 Acidobacteriaceae bacterium
GGAGAAAAGGCAAACCCGGCGCGGGGACTGAAGACGTAGTTCAAATCGTTCTGGAACACGTGACTCTGTGGCGTAACGATCCCGTTTGCCACCTGCTCGGCGAAGGTTGTCCCGGAGCCGGGATGGAAATTGGACAGACCGGTTCCGGCGAGGGACGGATAGGGGTTGCCGTAATTGTCATAACGAATGCCAAAGTTCACTGTAAGGCTGTGACTTACCTTCCACGTGTCCTCGGCAAATGCGCCCCCGGTTGTCTCGGCGTAGCCGTAATTGTTCGCCTTCGGCTTTCCGGTCAACGGATCATAGGTGAGATTAGTCTCGTTGTAAGGGTCGTTATTAATCAGGTCAATGAGCGAATTAAACTGAAAATTGGGCTGAGCGTACGCTCCCGCGAAAAGAGCTACATCGTCACCATGCCAACCCTCGTAGCCTGCTTTGATGGAGTGAGAACCAATGATATGGGTCAAAACGTCGCGCCAGTGATAGCTGTGTTGAATGTAGTCGCCCAAGGCGAAACCCACCCCAAAGCCGGAGTTGATTCCGGTAACATTCACGATCGGCACAGTAAACAAGCCGCTTGACGGTGCAAAGCCCTCAATACGGCTATATCCAAAGAAGGCCTCATTGAGTGTGTTAGGAGAGAAAGTATGCGTCTCATTCCCCTGAATTGAGAAGGTGTAATAGTTGTTCGCCGACTTGAAAGCGGGTCGAACGTTTGGATTGCTGTTGTTGATGGTATCCCGGTAAAACAAGCCGTATAACCGATCTTTTTCGAAGTATTTGTCAATTCGTACGTTATATTGCTTGGAATTATTGAAGGTACTCGACCCGAAGTTCCCCTGATCAATTACCGGGGTGGAGCAGGGAATGTTGTCTGTCGACGGCGTACCGCAACCTGTATTCCCGGCGATATTCTGCGGCCCGAATGCCTGCGCAGCCGTTTGCAAAACATTGCTGAGGACTGCAGCGGTTGGCTGGTATTTATTGAGCAGCAGCACCTCCGGGCTATTTGGCTGCACGGCATTGGCAAAAGAGACGAACGCCGGATCCTCATACGTAACCGACCGGGTACCGTTGGAAGCGAGAGAAAGATACGGCTCATAGCCGACGAAGAAGAACAATTTCCAATTCGGAATGATCGGGCCGCCGACACCAAAGGACAGATTGTTCACATGAAATGGCGCGACCGGCTCCGGCTTTTGGATCCCGAACTCGCCGCGCGCCTCGAGTCCTTGGTAGGTGTAATATTCGCTCGCAAACCCGTGGAACGTATTGGTTCCTGATTTGGTAGTCAGCACAGTTTGAATCGAGCTGGCACGTCCGTAATCCACGTCATACGTATTGGTCTGCACCGTGGCTTCCTGCAGGGAATCGGCGTTGGGCGTCAGGTTAACTACGCCGGGACGGATGCTGCTGGTTACGTCGAGCCCGTCCACGATATATTGATTGCCGTTCGCACCGCGGCCGTTCGCGCTGGCGTCGACATAGTTTTCCGGGTTGAAATTGGTAGAAGTGCCGGCTCCAATTCCTGTAACCCCGGGCGCCAAAGTCAGCAGCGCCAGGGGATTGCGCGCGGCCAGGGGCAAGTTATCGAGGGCCGTTGTACTGAGCGTCAATTGGTTTCGGCTGTCGCTGGTGTCGAGCAGGGCGGCCTGGGTGCTGACTGTGACGCTGGTAGCCACTCGACCGACGGGCACGGTAAGAGGCACGTCGCGAGTCTCTCCGGCATTCAGCACGATCTCGGTTTGGGCAGTTGAAAACCCCTTTGCTGTGGCTGAGACTGTATAGTTGCCGGGACCGAGGCTGGCAAATCGGAAAACCCCACTCGCATCGCTTTCGGTGGCCCGGGTTACTTTATTCTCGGCATTGGTGAGCGTGATAGTCGCGCCCGCGATGGATGCTCCGGTAGAATCGTGGACGCTCCCCTGAACGCCCGCATTAAATTGCGCGAATGCCGGCGGCGCGACCATCAAGAGGAATAACCACACGAACTTCGGTGCGAGCTTTCCCAACGAGCTCATCACTGTCTTCGAGTTCCACCGGGCTATGTAGTCAAAACTGCCGACACCTTGCATCAACCGTGCCATCTTGATCCTCCAAAGCTTTACTGACTGGAAACTCTTACGTGTATGTTCGAGCCAGGCCCAGTGAGGCTGCTTTCCCTTCATCAGGAAGTATTTGTCCGCTTCGTGTAACCGGTTTCACTGGCGTTTCGGGCGCCTTTTTCCAACCCACGCGAGACTATTGGCTGCGAGTGTGGGTGCGCATGAGCTACACCGGTGAGTTTTATATAGTCCATTCTGACTACATCACCGGAGCGCCATGCTGGGTTAGGTTGCTGTTGCCTGGCGCGCGGAGTAAACTCCCGCCATCCATGGAATGGTCAATGTGAGTCAAAGGCGATTGTGGATTGCGAAACTAAGAATTTCTCTACGTCTGCTGTATTTGGCAGACGTGGCGCTACTGTTGCTTGCAGGTTGCCACCGCCATTCGCCGATCGCCATCGCCGTCATTCCGCGAACTTGTGGCACGATCATGTGGGAGCCGGAGCACAGTGGCGCCCAAGCCACCGCTCTCAACCTCGGCGCCCGTATTTACTGGAATGCCCCCACTCGCGAAGATGACGTGGAAGGCCAGATCGCCCTGGTGGAGCGAGTCAGCAGCAAAAATTACCAGGGGATTGTCTTAGCACCCGATCAGGCACGCTCGCTGATAACGCCAATACGGCGAGCCATGCAGCGCGGTCTGTCAATCGTGGTGGTCGGATCGCCGTTGCCCGTACCAGCGGGTGAGAGACTTTCGTACGTTTTAAATGACGAGGAGGCCGGAGGCAGGATCGCCGGTCAGCGAATCGCTACCATTCTCCACGGCACAGGTTCGGTCGCGATACTCGGCATTGATAGCGACATAGCAGGTATTATGACCCGCGCCCGCAGCCTGGAGCAGTTCCTCGTCAGCAACTATCCACGCATTCGCATCATCAAGAGAAGCGGCGCCTTTAACGTGCCACATGAGCAACAGGTTGCCGGGGAAACGCTTAAGAGTAATCCCAATCTGGATGCGGTCGTTGCGCTGACCGCTACGTCAACCTTCGGCGCCCTTTCGGCGCTGGGCAACATCCATTCGGGCAGGCAGATTCGTGTCGTCGCCTTCGATCCTGATTCTCTCAACTTCGAAAATCCACGCCTCGACTCGGAGGTGCTTGAGGACACCCAGAAAATGGGCGTCGATGCAGTCCGCCTGGTGATCGCGAAAATTGAGGGGCGGAAAGAACCTCTTGTCACGCAATGCGAACCGTTATTGGTGACGCGTGAAAACGTGCATTCGGTCGAAGTGCGTCAACTCACATCCATGGATTGGCGGCCCGAGTATCTGCGACAAACCTGGGGGGCTGCCACGTGGGGAGCGGCTCCGTGAGAAAGCTACTTCAGTACCGGCCACTGATTTTTATAGCGTTACTGACCTGCCTACTGGCGGCCGGATTGCTCGGTTTCTATGAATACAGCCAAAAACCAAACCGGGGTTTGCCGTACCATGACTCATTCTCGACAGGTAAGGCCGAAGAGTGGAAAGCCCTTGGCGGCACATGGGAACTGATGAACGGCTCCATGCGAAACGACTCGGACGAACGGGGAGCCAAGCTGCTTACCGGTTCGGCCCGGTGGCAAAATTACTCCATTGAAGCGGATGTGATGCTACTGGGAGAGGGCGGCAACGCCGGCCTCATTCTGCGGTCGAGTGACGAGGAGGAAGGAGTCGATGCCTACACTGGCTATTATGCGGGCCTTCGCAACCTTGACAACTCGCTGGTCCTGGGAAGAGCCGGGCACGGATGGATGGAGGTTACGAAGCCATTCTCGGCCGATCATAATCAGGTGCTGACTTCAAAGTGGTATCACCTGAAATTAATGGCTCATGGCTGTCAGGTTGCAGCCGCAGCCAGCATTCCCTCTGAGGGCCCGAGAACGTCTATCACGGTCAACGACGTTGACTGCGTACAATCTGGCCGTGCAGGCTTGCGCTCCTATGCTTCCGGCGGCGTTTGGCGGAATGTTGTAATTCGTCAGGCGACCCAACTCGATGTTGCCGAGATGTTACGGCAAGAACACGCTCAGGATGGGCAGAGCTCGCAATATCAAGCCGCCAACACCGAGTCACAGAGTAGTTTCCATGCGCCTGAAGTAGGGTACCTTCCGCAGACTCCGCCTTCCAATCCGGACGCTCAGCCCATCAGCAGTCTGAAACTTTTTCCTACTACTCACCCGCAGAGTGCCACTATACGCGGCATTGTCGTTCTTACTTCACCGGCCCTCTTCGTTGAGGACTCGACCGGCGGCATCCAACTTAAACAATCTGCGGGCCCACCGGTAAGAGTCGGGGATGAAATCGAAGCTACCGGGATTGTGCGTCCTGGAACCTTCAGTGCAACTCTGGAACAAGCCGGCGTACGTGCCCTATGGAGCGGAACGCCCATGCCGGCCCTCTCGGTTACCGCGTCGCAGGCAGCCACCGGGGCGTTTGACGCGACATTCATCGAGGTGGAGGGCCACTTACGTCACAAGGAGTACGGCCCCGATGACAACCTTATCTTCGACTTCGACTCCGGACCGCAATCGTTCCGAGCCATGATGAAGAGAGGTCGCGGTGATTACCTCTACAACCACTTGAAGCTGGACAGCCGTTTGCAAATACGCGGGGTCGCCGTGGTTGACTCAGCGTATACGCAAGATCTCACGCCTTTCACCTTACTCGTACGTTCCACGGATGACATCGTAGAGTTGGCCGGACCGCCATGGTACAGTGCCCCGCACCTGGCAGGAATGGCGATTGGCTTCCTGCTTCTCGCGCTGTTGGCGAACTTCGTATATCACCGGGTTGATCACTGGCGCCTGCGCGCGATCGTGGAAGAGCGAGAACATCTGGCATTTGAAATGCACGATACGCTCGCCCAGGGCTTCGCGGGAATCGGCTTTCAACTTGAGGCAATCCGGACTGGGGTTCCTGAGGAACTGTTGCATATGCACCAACAGATCGATTTAGCCAGCGACCTGGTCCGGCACAGCCACGCGGAGGCGCGTCGCACCGTCGATATGCTCCGGCCTCGGCAACTGGAGTCCGAAGGGCTGCTCAGCGCCCTTGCTCTCTGCGCTCGAAGGCTGGTGGCAGGGGGTTCGGTTGCGGTGATCTCCAGATCCCTGGGCGAAGTCCGGCCCATACCGTTGCGCATTAGCGATAATCTCTATCGCATCGGGCAGGAAGCGCTCGCGAACGCAGTGCGCCACGCACGGCCGACCACGCTCAGCATAATCCTCGAATACAAGAAAAACTGGGTGCGTCTGCTGGTCGGTGACGATGGGGCTGGATTCGTCCAGCGGGAAGAACTGGGCGGTTTCGGTGTGCTTGGCATGCGTAAGCGCGCCACCAGCATTTCCG
>JBARKD010000039.1:0-21940 GCA_049800615.1 Acidobacteriaceae bacterium
AGCCAACAACGCATGATTGGCAGCTTCACCGATATTCCCGAGGTTTTGCAGTTCATCAATTCCCACTCCGCGGCCGAGCTTGCTCACCTGGGCACCAGCTGCCCGGACCATTTCATCAGGACGAAGATCCGGCCCCTCTTTGTGGACTGGGACCAGACCGGGGACGCAGCAGAGATCCAGGCGGTGGCGAAGAAGGCCCTGGAGACCTATCGCGGCGAATACGCAAGCTATTACCAGGAGCACGCGCAAAAGGATTCACCGGCAATGCGCCAGGCAAACCCCACGGTCGTCCTGGTGCCCGGTATCGGCATGTTCAGCTTTGGCAAGAACAAGGCGGAAGCGCGCATCACCGGCGAATTTTATGTAAACGCCATCCACGTCATGGAAGGCGCTGGACACCTCGATGAGGGGACTTGTCCGGCAATCCTGCCCCAGGCAGGGCCTGCCGCCGCGACCAGCGAATTCAAAGTGCACTCCAACTACGTTGCCTTGCCGGCTTCCGAGGCATTCCGCATCGAGTACTGGGCGTTAGAAGAGGCAAAGATTCGTCGCCAGCCCGCCGCGAAGGAATTGAGCGGCCGCATCGCACTGGTCGTTGGGGGAGCCAGCGGCATCGGCCGCGAGGTGGTGCTCATGGCCGCGGAAAGAGGCGCGCATATCGTGGTGGCTGACCGTGAGATAGCCGGAGGCGAAGCGGTCGCCAGGGAAGCGCAGAAAATTGCCGGACGCGAAGCTGTCATTGCGACCAAAATCGATATTCGCGACCGCGCTGCCATCCGGTCCGCGCTCGATGCGAGCATTGCCGCCTTCGGAGGCCTCGACATCCTGATCAACACCGCGGCCCTGTTCCCCTCCTCCGCTGACGGCGTGATCAGCGATGCGCAGTGGGCGTCCACTCTGGAAATCAACGTGACCGGAAATTACCTTCTGGCCGACGAAGCGGCCAAGGTCCTGGCCGCTCAGGATATCGGGACCAGCATTGTGCTCACCAGCTCGGCCAATGCCGTCGTAGCCAAACGCGGCAGCGAAGCCTACGACGTAAGCAAAGCCGCCGTCAGCCACCTGGTGCGCGAACTGGCTGTCACCTTATCTCCCAACGTTCGTGTCAACGGGATCAGTCCGGCCACGGTTGTGAAAGGGTCCACCATGTTTCCCCGCGATCGGGTGAAAGCCTCGCTGGCCAAATACAAGATAGCCTTTGAGGAATCCGCTTCGGATGATGATCTGCGCAACCTGCTGGCGCAGTTTTACGCCCAGAGAACACTCACCCATCAACCCATCGATCCGAAAGACTGCGCGGCGGCCATTCTCTTTTTGGCAGGCCCGCAGGCGCGCTGCACGACGGGTCACCTGATTCCGGTCGACGGAGGCCTGACCGAGGCTTATCTCAGATGAGCGGCCGTCAGGCCATGGTCGCCATCGATCTGGGAGCGGAGAGCTGCCGTGTTTCCCTCTTACGCTGGATCGATGGCGTTCCTCATATAGAGTTGGTGCATCGCCACGCCAACGCTCCGTTGAATCGCAATGGTGGACTGCGCTGGGACCTGGGCCAGATTACGCAGCAAATGGATGCCGGGTTGCGCAAATGCGCGGAAATTGCCAGCGAAGGCATCCGGTCGATTGCCGCTGACGGGTGGGCGGTAGACTACGTCCGTTTGCAGTCGGACGGATCCCCCATCGGCGACCCGTTCTGCTATCGCGATGAACGAACCGTCCGCTCCCAGGCGGAAGTTTGGCAGAAGATCCCGCCCGCCCGCCTCCGTTCCATTACCGGCACGGAGATGAACCGCATCAATACCCTCTACCAACTTTGCGCAGACGCGGATTATCTACAGGAAAAGCCGTGGTTGAATCTGCCCGAGTATGTTCTCTATCGCCTTGGCGGACGCGCGGTCGCGGAATATACCAATGCCACCCATACCCAATTGGTGGATGCGGAGCAACGTGATTGGTCAAGGGAGGTTTTCGCCGCAGTTGGTTTGAAGATGAAGGCCGCTCCTCCGATCGTCCGCCCGGGTACGGTCGTGGGGGAACTCAATGGCCGCGGCCGGAACCTGGAAGCTCTGGCGGGAGCTGCACTGGTCGCACCTGCGTGTCATGACACGGCGTCCGCCATCGCCGGCATCGCGGACAGCGACGACGATTGGGCCTACATCAGCTCTGGTACGTGGTCTCTGGTGGGGACGGTGCTGAAAGAGCCGTGCAACGGGGCCGAAGCGCAAGCGGCGGATTTCACCAACCTGGGCGCGGTCGGCGGCCGGATTTGCTTTCACAGGAATGTCAATGGCATGTGGCTGCTGCGCCAATGCATGAGCCAATGGGCGCCGGAGATCGATTGGACGGTACCGGAGCTTATCAAGGCTGCCGAGCAGGCGCCGGTGCCTGCCTACGTCCTTAACGTGGATGACCCTGATCTGTTGCTGCCGGGAGAAATGCCCGCGCGCATCAACCGACAGCTCCAACGCCGTGGATTTCCGTCCATGCGCGAGGGCGCGGAAGCCGCACCGGAAATGACCAGCCTCATATGTCACAGCCTTGCCGCCAGATATGGAGAGATTGTGAGCAAGGTGGCGCAAGTCACCGGAAAGAAACTGCGGCGGATCTATATCGTGGGCGGGGGCAGCCGCAATACCCTGCTGAACCGGCTGACCGCGGCGGCAACGGGCCTGGAAGTGCGCTGTGGCGCGGTCGAAAGCGCCACCATCGGCAACTTCGCTGTGCAACTTGCGGCTCTGGAGAATCCGGACAGCAACGGCGTAGACGCGGCCGCTGTTGCTCATTGGGCAGAGCAGATTGCGGTGGCGGCTCCGTAAAGTGGGCCGCAACTCTTTACGCAATGCCGACTCTGCGGGAAAATCATTGACGGGCGTGCACATTGGCCGCTCAAAATGGCTCGCTTCCAGAGAGAACGCGTGGCCTTGTTCTAAAACTCCATAGGCGCGCCAAAAGGGAGAGGGAAGGTATTCCGTGACGGAACCGACGATACTTGTGGCGACGTGGGGCGACGGGCTGTTCGTAGTCACCGGGGATCGGCGCACTCAAGAGATTACGAACCAGCCCGTTAGAGGGCTTGTACCAGATGGACACGGCGGTGCGCTCGCCATTGTCGGCCGACATTCGCTGTGCAGACGTGCACCAGGCGGCGAATGGGCTACCGTCTCTACGAGCAAGTTCGAGCTTTCGTGCTGTATGGCTGTTGGAGACGCGATCTTCGTAGGAACTGACGATGCACGCATGCTGAAGCTGAGCCATGAGGCCGGCGGTGTGCTCGATCCTATCAACAGTTTCGACAGCGTTGCGGGGCGGGATGCCTGGTTTGCTGGTTCGGCAATAGTTAATGGGCAGCGTCTTGGGCCACCGTTAGGTATTCGCTCGGTCGCGGCCAACTCGAATGGAAGCATATTGTTCGCCAACGTTCACGTGGGAGGCATTCCGCGTTCGATGGATGGCGGAAGAACCTGGCAGCCCACGATAGATATCAACAGCGATGTTCATGAGGTGCGCGCGCACGCGGCAAATCCCGATCTTGTCGTCGCGGCGGCCGCTGTTGGCCTTTGTGTTAGCCACGACGCAGGAGCAACCTGGACCATAGAAAGCGACGGCCTGCACGCGTCGTACTGCTCCGCGGTAGCGTTCTCGGGCGACGACATTCTTGTCTCCGCGTCGATAGATCACTTTGCGACCCAGGGAAGAATTTACCGTCGGCCGGGCGGACCGGATGGAGATACGGTGGCCGTCGAAGGTGGCATGCCGGCGTGGACCGAGGGTATCGTTGACACCAGTTGCATCGCCACAAACGGCTCGTTCATTGCGGTTGCTGATAGAGCCGGCAACTTGTATCGCTCGGACGACTTCGGGCGGGCTTGGTCACGCAAGAGCACTGGCCTGCCGACTCCCAGCGGCGTTCTCATCTGTTGAGAACGGGGAATCCTTCAGTTCATGTCGCATCCCGGGTGATCACAATTTGTTCTATCGAAGCTTCGGGCTAGCAAACGCGGATCGACTGCAAACCCAGAAGATTCGCCACCTTCTCCAGCTGGACTGAAGCATGTCCAATACCGATGGCGCAGTGATGCGCGGGTCCATACGAGTTCCAGGCTTCCACAAATTGGCGAGCACCCAGGGGAAATTTGTAACGGCTATTGGTATTTCCGATTTCGAGAATAGGTCCCGGCACACTTTCGCCTTCGGCCATCAGCAAAGCAAAACCTTTCTCTTTGTCTTCCACCACGGAAAGCAGCGTCACCGGACCGTGCTTGACCGACATCTCAACCGAAAGACCCGCGCCTACCTTACCGTGATACACCTGGAGCGGCCGCACCTTGATTCTGTTCTGCGCAATGCCGATGTGACCCGGACCGTCGTGGCCCATCAGTACCACGTCTGCGGCAAAATCCATGGCATAGTACTCGGTAAAGGATCCGCCGATTCCCAGCAAATCCATGATCTTCATGGCGATCACGTTCTTGACCTCGTACTCCCCGGCGACGGGCACTCCACTACCGGTCAGCATCGATGTGCCCAGAATGATCGAACTCATCGTGTCCTCATTTCCCGGCACTCCGCTCCCCATGTAGTAATAAGCGATCAGGTCAAGATCCTGTTTTTTCACCAGCCGGTCGAGCGCTACGGCGGTACGAGCAGCGCGCAGAAGCTCCGCCTGCGAACAGTCCTCACCTACTTCAAAAAAGGCGCGAAATTCTTTGATCTTTTCGGCAGCGTCCTCTTCGCTGATTTCTTTTCGCAAGGCGGTAAGCTCGTCGACCTCGAGCATCTCGATGTGCAGACCGAATCGTCCGCTCACTTGCGCCAGATCGGTCGCTATGTCGAGCATGCCCCCGTAGTAATGCCCCATCAGGCCGAGGCGGCCGTGGGCCAGGCGATGGACCACTTGGGCAGCGCGAACCCACTGCTCGATCTCCTGCCTGGATGATGGATCGTCATGGAGCATGCCTGTGACCTGACGGAATGGAATTTCCAACCGGCGAAAGACGTTGGCGAACTCCGGCACGGGACATGCATTGCAATATGCCAGCCACTCACCGGTCATGGCAGTTCTGCTTTCCATGGCGTTGAGTCGCTCGTAATCGATTGCGGCCGCCGGCTGCAGATTGAGAAAGATGACTGGAACGCGGGCACGCTGGATCACCCGCAGGATGGTTGAGGACAAGGCATAGGTTGTGACATACACGAAAAGGAGTTCGATGTCTTCGCGCCGGCATGCGTGACCGGCCTCCAGCGCCTTCTCCGGCGCATCGACCAGGCCGAGGTTTATCACCTGTGCGCTACCGGCGATGCTATCTTCCAGCTCGCGGAGGTATCCCCTAAGCCGTGCTTCCAACCCCGTAAATTGACTCCAGTAAGATTGGAGCCCCAGCCCCACGAGCCCAACACGCAAATGTAGATACTTGCTTTGCACCGCGAACGAGTTCTCCGAGTTTTTGCCGCGCGCCCCAACATAGCATGCCCTCGACAAATCTGGCGACGGCACAGACCGGCCTCGAAGAAGCTTCCCTCTGCAAGAAGACCTGGAGACAGGCAGACGTTATACTGGCGCCAACCTAGTTTCCGTATTGAATTGGGGAAAAGCCGCCACGGCTGGAAAGGGAGACGCTTGGCGAAGTCTGGATTGAAGCGGCTGTATCACATTCCTATCCTCTCCAAAGCTTTAGACATTCTGGAGTTGTTGCAGGCTGAGAACGAGCCGCTGGCTCTCGAAGCGCTCTATCAGCGAACCCGCATCTCGAAAACATCTGTCTACCGCATCCTCAAGACCTTCGTGCATCGCGGCTACATTGCGCAGACAGAAAATGGACTGTACCGGGTAGCCACGCGGCCACGAAAAATCCGCTTTGGTTTCGGCGGGCAGTCAGAGGACTTGCCTTTCTCGCAGGCGGTCACTGAGAGCCTCAGAGCGGCCGCGGCCTCGTCGGGGGTGGATCTGATGATCCTCGACAACCACTACGACGCGGCCACGGCGATCCGTAACGCGGAACAATTCGTTGCCAGCCGGGTGGATCTGGTCATCGAATTTCAGATTGAGCAACAGGTGGCCCCGATCGTAGCCGACAAAATTGCGGATGCCGGCATTCCCCTGATCGCCGTGGAAATCCCGCATCCGCACGCAATCTTCTTCGGAGTGAATAATTACCGTGCCGGTTTCGAAGCGGGCGAATATCTCGCGACTCATGCGCAGCAGCGCTGGGGCGGCAAAGCCTCCTGGGTCATCGGGCTGGATATCGAAGAGGCAGGACTCCTGGTGCAGAGCCGGATTACCGGCGCATTTGAGGGAGTGCGGTCGCTGCTGCCGGACATGCCAATCGAAGCCTTTGTCCGTATGGACGCGCGCGGTCTTCGCGAGCGTGGCTACAAACTGACAGCAGACTTTTTGCGCCGCCATCCCAAGGACCGCGGCCTATTGATCGCCGCCGCGACAGACACAAGCGCACTCGGAGCTCTGCAGGCGGTTCGCGAGGCAAAACGGGAAAAACACGTGGCCATTGTTGGCCAGGATTGTATTCCGGAAGCCCTGGAAGAGATGGTCAAACCCAACTCACCGTTTATCGGATCGGTCTCGCATGAAGTCAACACTTATGGATCGCGACTGGTCCATCTCGGGCTGGCTATGATTAAGGGGGACCGCATTCCACCGTATAACTACGTGAATCACCGGCTGGTCACGGCCAAGAGTATCGCGCCTTCCTCCTAGCTCCGCTTTGACAAGCGAGGCCGCGTTACTTGGCGATGGAAGCGATCGAAACTCCGTCCTCGCCGAAGAATCTCATCCTGATCAGCGTCTCTGCTTCTCCCGGATGACCAAGAGCCTGATAACGCCAGCGGCGCACGGCGCGCATGCCGGCTTCCGCCAATTTGGGATCGCCACTCACGACGGTCACCTCTTTGACCGAACCGTCGGAACCGATCAAGGCTCTCAACCGCAATTCCCCAACCAGCTTGGGATTCGTGACCACGGGCTCGGCAAAGTGACCCTGGGGAAGCTCGGAGACAAAGAGCAGGGCCGGATCGCTCGAGGTCGCGATATGGCTGGGAGCTGGAACGCCTTCCGGCTCATAGGCAGCCTGCCGGGAGTTGGTACTGGCAACGGCCGGCGGTGGCGGACTCGGCAGTGGCGCAGCCAGCCGTGGCGAGGTCTTTTCCGCAAACAACGGTGGTTCGACTCCGGGCAAATCAGTCAGCTGCTTGGGCCTTACCCTGGGCAGCAGCGCAGGCGGCGAAAACTCTGTCAGCTCTGGAATCGGGCCGGGCTGGACTTTAACCGCAGCCTGCTTTGCAGCAACCTGCTTTGCAGCAACGGACACAGTGGCACGATTCGACACTGCCGCCGGAAGCACGGGTACAGTGGCAAGATCCGACCCGGCCGCACGAAGCAGGGATGGATCATAAAACCGCGCAACGATCAAGACCAGGCCAATAGCGGCCAGAGCTGCCAAGGCTCCCCATTGCTGGGAACGCGCGTCGCGCACGAATCGCGCCTTCCGGTCGACGCCTAACTTCGTCTCGCGGCGAATCGGGATGGGTGCTGGGTCGACGGGAAAAAGCGTTGCGTAGGAGGGCCCGTTGCCTGGCCTCCCATGCAAAGGCTGGTATGCCTGTGGCCTTCTTGCCTTCTGTCGCGCTGCTTGCGCGGCGGATGTCCTCGACTCAGGACCAACACTCTCGACCACGCCAAGCACCCGCTCCTGCGCTACCGGCAGTTCTGGCGTCACCACTGCCGAGCTGGCCAGTTTTTCGATCAGGATCTGATTAGCGTGGCTTAACACCTGTGGAGCGAGAACGTGGAAATGGCGAAAAGCCCAGCGGAGGCGAATGCGCTCCCAACGCGACGGACAGACGTAAATGGGTCCGAATTCGGTGCGCAGTTCCAAAAGTCCCGCGTTACCGCGCTCCACACCACCGGCCGTATGACTTACAGAACGGGAGGACGGCAAACCCTCTGACGCTCGGATTAAGCTCCCAATGTCCATCAAGGCCTCCGCCTCGTGCACAAAAGTGGCCAGTCTTCACCTGGAGGGGGGCTTGGGGGTCGGCAGAATTCTCAAGTGAAACAAGACTTACCTGCCACCTATCTTATGCCACTTCGGTAATGTTGCCAACCCTGATACCTTCCCCACATACCCGTTTAGATACAAAGAGTTGACTTGGAGAACGGAATTTTTTTGCCCTGCGTCTCGAACGCCTTGGTCTCGAGCCTCCGCCGGCTGCTTCCCACTCATTCCGGGGAACTTGGGGGTCGTCTCGCGGGCGTTCCATGGCAGGGAACTTCACCGGATGAAAGCTTTTCGATCGACCTGTCAGCCTTTTTTGGACTTACGGCCTTGTGTCCCGCTTTGCATGCTGGCCAGAAAAGCACCCTGCATACGGTTAAAGTTTCGTCCGCGCAGGGAGGCAGCGACGATCGTTCGAGAAGCGTGAGCGTCACTGAGCCGCACATAACGGCACTCAATGTTCCGGTCAATGGCCATCTGCGGCACAAGCGAGATGCCGACCCCCGCCGCAACCATCCCCAGCAGGCTGCTGAACTGCGCACCCTCAAAGGCAATCTTTGGAGTTATGCGCGCGCGGGTGCAGGCGGCGATGCTGAGGTCACGGAAACAATGCCCGTTGCGCAACATGACAAAGGGCTCTCCGCGCAGGCTCTTCAGCGTGAGGGATTCGTCGCCGGCCCGCGGATGATCTCTGGGCAACACCGCGAAGAGGGGCTCGGTGCAGATGGGAGAGAAATCCAGGTCTTTGTGCCGGAGCGGGAGGGCAAGAATTGCGAAATCGACCGAGAGCTCGCGCAGGCTCTGAATCAGTTCCGGTGTCGTTTGTTCCACGATCCGCAGTTTTGCATCGGGATATTTTTTGGCAAAGGCCGCCGTATAGCGCGGCATCAGGTAAGGTGCAACTGTCGGAATCACGCCTACGGCTACGCTGCCACGGTTATCTACGCTTTTCGCGGCGACACTCGATCGCGCAGCCTCCATATGAGCCAGGATCGAGCGGGCATGAAGGATAAACGCACGCCCGCTATCGGTAAGGCGGACACCGCGGCCCAGGCGATCGAATAGTTTTGCCCCCAGATCTTTCTCCAGCTTGAGAACCTGCTGCGACAGCGAAGGTTGAGCTACCTGGCATCGTTCCGCGGCGCGGCTGAAGCTGCCCGTTTCCGCTACAGCGCAGACATAGCGTAGTTGCTGGAATTCCATAGGTGCAGCCTATACCAAGAATGGGCTTTAGATATTGGAACTATCCCTTCCCATAATGTTACATTCGTCTCGTTGAGATCGATACCAGGTTTCGCCGGATAGAATTGAGCAACGAGAAGGAGAAAACGCATGGCGACTGTGGCAACGTGCCCATTTCATCACAGCAGCACCGCAGGTACGACGAATCGTGAGTGGTGGCCGAACCAACTGAACCTGAATCTGCTGCATCAACACTCGTCTTTGTCCGACCCCATGGGCAAGGACTTCGACTACGCTGAAGAATTCAAGAGCCTCGACTACGCCGCCCTGAAGAAGGACCTGAACGTACTGATGACCGACTCACAGGATTGGTGGCCCGCTGATTTCGGCCACTACGGTCCGCTCTTCATTCGCATGGCATGGCACAGCGCAGGCACATACCGTACTGGCGACGGCCGTGGAGGCGGCGGCAGAGGACAACAAAGGTTTGCTCCCCTGAATAGCTGGCCCGACAACGTCAATCTTGACCGGGCTCGCCGGCTGCTATGGCCCATTAAACAGAAGTATGGCAAGAAGATTTCGTGGGCCGATCTGATGATCCTGGCCGGCAACGTCGCTTTGGAGTCCATGGGCTTCAAGACCTTTGGCTTCGCGGGCGGTCGGGCTGACGTCTGGGAGCCGGATCTGGACGTGAACTGGGGACTGGAAAACACCTGGATGGGAACGGACAAGCGCTATTCGGGCGAGCGCGATCTTGCCAATCCCTTTGGCGCTACCACCATGGGCCTGATCTATGTAAATCCGGAAGGGCCCGAGGGCGTTCCCGATCCTGTTGCCGCAGCCAGAGACATCCGCGAGACGTTCGGCCGCATGGCAATGAACGATGAAGAAACGGTTGCCTTGATTGCTGGAGGTCACACTTTCGGCAAGACACACGGCGCGGCTCACCCCCCCACCCACGTTGGACGTGAGCCGGAAGGCGCCGCCATCGAGGAACAAGGTCTCGGGTGGACAAGCGCTTATGCCAGCGGCTTCGCCGGAGACGCGATCACCAGCGGGCTGGAAGTGACCTGGACGACAACGCCCACAAAGTGGAGCAACGACTTTTTCGAGCACCTGTTCAAGTACGACTGGGAATTAACCAAGAGCCCGGGAGGCGCAAACCAGTGGAAACCCAAGGGCAGTGCAGGCGACGGAACGGTTCCGGATGCTCACAATCCGTCTAAGAAGCATCAGCCTGCCATGCTGACAACCGATCTAGCCCTCAGGCTCGATCCTGTTTACGAGAAAATCTCCAGGCGTTTCTACGAGCACCCGGAGGAGCTTGCGGATGCGTTTGCGCGCGCGTGGTTCAAGCTGACGCATCGCGATATGGGACCGCGAGCCCGCTATCTTGGTCCCGAGGTTCCGAAGGAGGAGTTGATCTGGCAGGATCCGGTCCCGGCGGTGAATTTCGTGCTGGTCGACGAGCAGGATGTCGCGTCGCTCAAAGAGAAAATTCTCGCCGCGGGTTTAACGGTGCCGGAATTGATTTCTACCGCATGGGCGTCCGCTTCTACCTACCGCGGCTCTGATAAGCGCGGGGGCGCGAATGGCGCACGTATACGACTCGCTCCGCAAAAGGACTGGAAGGTCAATCAACCGGACCAGCTTCAGAAAGTGTTAAAGGCGCTCGAGAAGATCCAGAGCGACTTCAACAAATCGCAATCCGGCGACAAGAAGATTTCTCTCGCGGATACGATCGTGTTGGCCGGCTGCGCAGGTGTCGAGCAGGCGGCGAGGAATGCGGGGATCAACCTGGAGGTTCCGTTCACACCTGGGCGTACGGACGCTTCACAGGAGCAGACGGATGTGAAATCCGTTGCCGTGCTTGAACCATCCGCAGACGGCTTCCGTTCTTATACGAACGGCAGCCATGCGCCAGCCGAGGTCACGTTGTTGGACAAGGCACAGCTGCTGACGCTCACCGCCCCTGAATTGACCGTGCTCCTCGGAGGCATGCGCGTACTGAACACCAACTTCGGCAAGACCAGGTACGGTGTGTTCACCAAGCGGCCGGAGGCTCTGACCAATGACTTCTTCGTCAACCTGCTGGACATGGGGACGGTGTGGAAGGCGACATCGGACGCCAATGACACGTTTGAAGGTCGCGATCGCAAAACCGGCGAAGTGAAGTGGACGGCAACGCGTGCCGATCTGATCTTCGGTTCGAATGCTCAGCTCCGGGCCCTTTCAGAGGTGTACGGGACCGTGGACGCACACGAGAAGTTCGCGAAAGACTTTGTTGGCGTCTGGAACAAGGTAATGAACCTCGACCGTTTCGACGTCGAGAAATCCACCAGCAGACTTTAAAGTCTGCGATTACCTCGAATCCGGCGTGGTCTCGCGTGGCCACGCCGGATTTCTTTTGCCTAACAGTAATAACCACGGCCACAAATTTCTCCACCGATACTCCCGAGAGTGGCCGGAGGATGGAAGCATGAATGCCGAACGCAAGAAGATGCTTGCCGGGGAACTATACGACGCTCTCGATCCGGAGTTGGTTCGCGAGCGGGAACGCGCCCGCGACCTCTGTCGCGAACTAAACGCCACAGCGGATGGGGATCACCTTCGCAGACGGCACCTGCTGACTGAGATTTTTGCCAAAGGTGGAGACACAGTCCGCGTGCAGCCACCTTTCTTCTGCGATTACGGGTGGAACATCGAGCTTGGGGAACAAGTCTTCTTCAACTTCAACTGCACGCTTCTCGACGTCTGCAAGATCACAATTGGAGACTATTGTCAGTTTGGCTCGGGGGTGCAAATCCTTACGCCACTTCATCCCTTAGACGCCGCGTTAAGGCGCAAAGAGGAGTATGGTGCTCCGATTACGATCGGAGCGGACGTTTGGGTGGGGTCAGGTGCGCGCATTCTTCCGGGGGTTCACGTCGGGTCGCGCACTGTCATAGGCGCGGGCAGCGTGGTTACACGAAGTTTGCCCGACGACGTACTGGCCGTGGGAAATCCCTGCAGAACCATTCGCGAACTTAAGTAGTGGTTAGCGAGCGAATTCAGGCCCGGACGCGGTATCCTAGCCACAAAATTGTCATCTCGACCGAAGCGAACCCGGATTTCCTGCCACGCTGCGCCGGACACGTCCACGTGTGCGCCTTTCCCTTAAAGAAAGGCGTATGAAGCTTGCCAACGCCACTAACCTCAACAGGAAATCCGGGTAGCGAAGTGGAGAGACCTGCTGTCAGATCTTGCTGTGCTAATCTGGGCGCGCGTTTTCAGAGGTCGCCCGTGCGCATGAACCGCTCCGTTCCTCCCTGTCCGGTCATTCCGATCGTCCGTTATCCTGACCCCGGCGTGGCGGCCGGATGGCTGGGGAAGGCTTTCGGTTTCAGCATCCGGCTACGGATTGCCAATCACAGGATCCAAATGCGCGCAGGCGAAGGCTGCTTCACGATCGCCGAGGGCGACGTCGTGCCGAATTCCTCGATTTTTCTTCAGGTGCGTATCGAGGACGCTCACGGTCACTGCCGTCGTGCGCGTGCCGCCGGCGCAAAAATACTCCGGGAGCCGAGCGACTTCGAATACGGCGAGCGCCAGTATGACGCCGAGGACTTCCACGGCTACAGATGGAATTTCACTGAGACGATCGCCGATGTAGAACCGGAGAGTTGGGGCGGCACCTCCGTAAACCTCTAGCGCCAGGAGCGTTCGATGGTCCTGAAGACTTTGCTGCGGTATTGATCGGCGTGGCAGCCGTGCCGGTGGTCGCCGCAGTCCAATAGTCTGCACAGGTCGACCCAGCTGGTGGGGGATTATTCAGGCCAGGGGCTGCAGGGACCTCGTTTTGCGCGTTGATGATATTTATTCGCGCGAATTCGAACTTTTGAGCACAGCAACGCCTCTCTAAAGCATGCACGCCGAAGCGAAGGAGCCAATGCCGTCCGACCAGACCTTGCTGGTACTTCTTGCGCAAGCCGGTGACCGGGCCGCATTGGAGCAACTTCTGCGGGACGCTTATGCCTCGTTGCGCCGCTACGTCACCCATCTCGCCGGTGCTACCTTTGCGGACGACATTCTCCAGGAGACTTCACTCCAGATCTTTCGCAAGCTGCCATACCTGCGCGAGCCCGCTGTCTTCCGTCCCTGGACGTTCCGGATTGCTTCGCGCATTGCCTTCTCACATCTCAAGCGCGCCCATCGCTGGCAAGGCCTCGACGACGTGCCTCCGGAACACCTCACTACCTCTGACCCCAGTCTCGGCGAGCCACCGGACGAAGCCTTCTTGACCCTCCTCGACCGAGTATCGCCCGCCAGCCGAGCCGTCCTTTTGCTGCATTATCAGCACGACCTGGGATTGGAGGAGGTCGCCGCCATCCTGGAGATTCCGATCGGCACCGCCAAGTCGCGCCTGAATTACGGAGTCACCACACTTCGCAAATATCTAACCGCCGAAAGGAAGCCAGTATGAGTCCAGAAAACCAGCAGCCCAATTCAGAAAAGACCAACGCGGAGCTCGCCTTCGTTCAGCAAGCCTTGGCAGAGGCCGACAGGTCGGAGCGCACCTCGCGCATCCTTGTTGGCGTATTCGCCGTCCTCGTCGTGGTCGTGTTTATCTGGATGCACCTCCACATGTTCCCGCTGGAGAACCTGGCCGAACTCCTTCATTCAATTCTTCGCGTCGACCTCTTCTTTCTTGTCCTCCTGTTTGCCATCACGACGTACCTTCGTGGGGTGATGAACAAGAACACCCGCACCATCCTGCGTGCACTCGCCAACACTCGCCAGCGATGACTCGGCTTTGCCAGGGCGAAAGCGAGACGAGGCGGGCGATCCAGCGTGCCCGCGGTACAGCGAATCGTGCCTACAAAATGTACACAGATCGCTGAACCACGTTCGTGAGATGGAACCATTCAACGTTGTCCATCGTATAAGACTCCCGGCAAGGGTTCTTTCCAACGACGGGAGCGACAGTCGCTTTGCCACATGCATTCGGGCGCATAGGAGAACACATGGAACGAAGCCGGCGCATCAGCGATTATTATGCCGAGTGGTTGTGGGATACCCGTTATACGATCCGCACCTTCCGCAACAATCCAGCGTTTACCGCTATCGCTATCCTGGTGCTCGCGCTCGGTGTCGGACTCAACGCCGCGGTCTTTAGCGTTGTGAATCTCATACTGCTACGCCCTTTGCCTTTCCCGGAATCGCAGCAGCTCGTTTGGTTCACCGCCGGAAAGAGCCTCGATGCCAAAGCCCGCGTGGCAGGTGGCCTCTCCGGCGAAACGTATACGGTCGACGTCTATCGCGAGTTCCAACGCAACAATCAATCCTTCCAGTCCGTCACCGCATTCCAGACCTTCTACAGCTCACTGCAATACAAACTCACAGGTGCTGGCGAGCCCAGGCAACTTGACGCTATCGAGGTGGCGGGTAATTTCTTCCCGACCCTTGGCGTGGTCCCGGTGCTGGGGCGGAACTTCACGAAAGACGAGATCGTAAAAGGCGGCCGACCCGCGGCCCTGCTCAGCTACTATTTCTGGAAGACTCAGTTCGCCTCGGATCCGGGTGTCATCGGAAAGACCATCACGATCAACACCAGCCCGGCTGCCGTCAACGGCCCCGTCACCATCGTCGGTGTGCTACCCGCCAGTTTCGATTTCGGCGCTGTCTTTGCCCCCGGCAAAAAGGTCGACGTATTCGTTCCAGCCGTCCTGGATTTCTGGAGCACTTGGGGCAACACGCTTGCTGTTGTTGGGCGCCTCAAGCCGGGCGTTACCCCTGCTCATGCACAGGACGAAGCTGATCGTCTTTTCCCACTCCTTAAGCTTCAACATAAGGACTGGTACTACGATTACGCCTCGGACCTCATCACTCTAAAGGACCATGTTTCCGGCAAGCTGCAGCGCTCTCTTACCGTTCTCTGGTGCGCCGTCGGCCTCATCCTGCTCATTGTCTGCGTCAACCTCTCGAACCTTCAGCTAAGCCGCGCGGCCACGCGTAGCAAAGAGTTCGCTGTGCGGCGCGCGCTCGGCGCAAGCCGCGGTCGCCTCATCCGCCAGCTCCTCACAGAGAGCCTCATCCTCTCGTTCTTTGGTTCTGTTGTTGGACTGGCCATCGCTTCCGCGATCCTCTACTACCTTGCGCACCAGGGTTCCATCGCTCTACCTCTGCTCACGGCAATACATCTTGACACGGCGTCGCTTTTCTGGACCCTGGCCACTGCTATCGGCATCGGCATTCTCTTTGGGCTCGCCCCCGCACTGCGCATCGCCGGCACACACATTCAGGAGGCAATCAAGGACAACGCGGCCGGTATGGCAGCGGGCCGTAGCCATGAGCGCTTCCGCTCGATCCTTGTCATCTCTGAGGTCGCTCTGGCATGCCTGCTCATGATCGGAGCAGGCCTGCTGCTTCGCAGCTTCCTGCGCCTAGTCAGTGTGGACCTCGGCTTCAACCCTAGCCACGCCGCTGCGATGCAGATCGACCTCCCTGCAGCGACGGATAAGGATCATCTCGTCCGGCGCACGACAATCCTCGAATCCGAACTAGATCGTGTGAGCGCGCTTCCCGGCGTTGAATCCGTAGGCATCGCCGATATGCTTCCACTCGACCGCAACCGCGAGTGGGGGCTCGAGTCCGTGGGTCGCTACCACGCAAAGAATGCCGATACCGGCGCCCTCGTTTATCTCGTCACCCCCGGCTATTTGCGAGCCATGGGGATGCGGCTACGCGCAGGCCGCGACTTCTCATGGAATGACACACCTGACAAAGAGCCGGTCATTATCGTCAATGAGGCGGGCGCGCGCCGCGAGTGGCCCGGGGAAGACCCCATTGGAAGGCTCGCGAACGGCGCCGGGAGCAAGGCCGCCCGTGTCATCGGCGTCATCGCCGACGTCCGCGAAAGCAATCTTGAGCAGACGTCCAGTCCCGAGATCTACGTCCCTATGACACAGAACGCAGATGTCGAAGGTGCAACTCTTATCGTCCGCTCACGAATGGATCCTGACGCTCTCGCCGGCAGCGTCCTGGTGGCGCTCCGCAGCCTCAATCCCTCCCAACCCGCGACCGGCTTTCGTACGCTGCAGTCATTTGTCGATCACTCCGTCTCGCCGCGCCGCTTCTTCGTTCTGCTCGTAACCATCTTCGCTACGCTTGGCGCGCTTCTCGCTGCTCTGGGCATCTACGGGGTCATCTCCTATTCCGTGACACAGAGGACTCAAGAGATAGGCGTGCGCATGGCCCTCGGAGCGACGAGCGGCCGGGTTCAGCGAGCGGTACTGGCTCAGACCGTGCGTTTAACGGTTATCGGCCTCGCCGCAGGCACCCTCGCCTCCTTTGGAGCAGCACACCTGATCGCTTCGCTGCTCTTCGCAACCTCTCCCTGGGACCCGGCCGCCTACGCGGGGATGGCTGCGTTTTTGCTCGGCATTGGTCTCCTGAGCGGGTATTTCCCCGCTCGCCGGGCCTCCAGGATTCAACCGATGGCCGCGTTGCGAAGTAATTGAAGAGACCGGCCATACGCGGTTGTGCTCAAGCCGGACTCCCGAGTTGCAGTGAACATTCGGCAGGGCTTGGCTTTGGCCTATCGCAAAGGGCGCTGCGGGGCAGGCAGTTGGAACAAAGATATTCTGGGTTTTTCCCAGCTTTTCTCGCTGATTCAAGCAAAGGATGACACTCGACAGCAAGATTGCGCAATCACGGCACACATAAAGGGGCTAGCAATGAGATGTAAAACTTAACGCGGGCGATGACCCGCAGCGACATCGGGTCTGGCGCGTAAGGAGCATCAGAATGACCGTAGCTACGTCCAATATTTCTCGCCCCCCTGGCAAGCTGTTCACAGAAGATCTTGATCTTGTGCCCACGATGCTCGATGCAGCTGCTGCGACAGCCATCAGCGTTCACCCGCTGCGGCGAAATATTGCCGTCCTCGAGGGCTCAGGCGGCAACATCACCGTTCTGACCGGCGAAGACGGGAAACTCCTGGTCGATGCCGGCTTCTCGGTATCTCAGCCAAAAATATCGGGTGCGCTTGATTCCATCAGCCGGGACCCTATCCGGCATTTGATCAATAGCCATTGGCACACTGATCACACAGATGGTAACCAATGGCTGCACTCCGCCGGGGCCATCATCACCGCGCAGGAGAACACCAGGAAGCACCTTTCGGTGACGACGCGGGTAGCAGGGTGGGATTGGGACTTTCCCGCCCGGCCAGCCGATGCTCTACCCACCAACACATTCGATCTGCGGCACGAGATGTATCTTAACCATACAAACATCGCCCTGGAGAAATACGATCCAAGTCACACCGACAGCGATATTTCTGTGAATTTTGTAGAAGCCAATATCCTTCTGGTGGCCGATACCTGGTGGAATGGCGTTTACCCATTCATTGATTACTCCACAGGCGGAAGCATCGACGGACAGATCCGCGCCGCCCAAAAGAATGTGGATTCCGTTACGGCCGACACCCTCGTCGTTCCCGGGCACGGCCCGATAGGAAACAGAGCAGACCTGATGGAATTCCGCGACATGCTCGTGGCCATTCGGGAAAAGATCGCCGGTTTGAAGAGGCAGGGAATGACCGCCTTCGATGTGATTGCCGCCAAGCCTACCGCCGCCTTTGATGCCAAGTGGGGGCAATTCTTAATCACCCCATCCGCTTTCACCGGGCTGGTGTACCAGGGCGTTTGATCAGCAGGTCCCACTCGAGGAACATCAGAAGCAAAGTGACCGCCGCCGCTAACACCTGTGTCCAGTGCCTCAGGAAGAAATCCCTGCATCTGCAGCACCGTGCAAGAGTGCGACGCCACGTTGCAACGTTTCCTCCGCAGGATTGGTCATTCGCACACTGCCCGACGTTCTGGATCAATTCAGCCTATTAACCCGGTGTCTCGCACAATCTGGGCTTCAGCTTTACTCTGACTCGGTGACAGGTATTTACTGAAATTCAGACTTTTCTGGCATTGTCCGAAAAGCCGGTTATACGGCCAGTTGCCGAAGACATAGATCGATCTGGACAACTCGAGCCGTCCGCCCTCTCGTTCGGCGAGGAGGCCGAAATCGGATGCCCGAGGCGTCAGCGGCCGCAACACCGATTATGTCCACCCCCTTTGGGGTTGTGGCCGACGGACTGCGGTCTTAGGGTAGTTCTGGCCGAACTCCCCAATCGGGCCCGCGAGATGTGGCCAATGTTCTACTATTGTTGCCGCTCGAGCCGGAACGACCGTTTTCTGTTTTGGAATAGTCCGGCTCGGTCACGAGTTCACGGTATACTTGGCGACATATGGGGAGTAATCCTGGGAAAGTCTGAAACAGGCAGAAAACAGCGCCGTTGTTCGGATTCTTGTTCCACTAGATATATTGGCTGCTGGATTCTTCCTGGAGTGGGATTCTGCCGCCCAATCTTATACATTACTGCTACCAAAACTGTCGCGGCACCCAGCACGAACTCCGCGCCGCAGGCGTGTTAGGTAGTGCACAAGTGGTAATTGACGGGTAGGCGGTCACACGACCCCAATCGGGGAATTTTGCGGATTTAGCGTGCGGTGGCCATCACCAGGTTGATTTGGCAGAGCAGCAACCGGGTGGCGAGTTATCCAGTTCCCGCCGCCCGGCCAAAAACTCAACCAGCTTTTTTTCAGAGCAGATCAGTGAAAGCAGTGCTCGTGGTGATGCGTTTTGCGGAGATCACACCCGTGAACGACGCGTAGATGTTTCCGGAAGTGTCGTATGCCTGCAGGGTGAAGGTTCCGGAATAGGAATTACCGTCCGGGCTCAGAGTGATCTTCTCAAGGATCTGGGCCCCATCCTGGGGCTTCCCAATGGTGTCCGGTGGCACGGTGGGGTCATACACATTCCCCTGCCAGGGAATGTGATTGAGGTAATAACTGTACTTTCCCGTGCGGGTCCACACGCCCAGACAGATGGTTCCATCCTGCGCCGCGCGAGCAGAATTCATGATCTCCGTTCCGTCGCTGTGCCACACCACCACGGCATTGTCGATCACTACTCCTCCCTTGACGGGGACGGGCTCTCCGTTCTGAGTCTGAGCCGTAAAGATCACATGCCACATGCCGATGATGGACGGTTCGCGCCAGTCATCATCAGCGTCAAGCGCTATCCGGACCAGTGACGGATGCGCCGCGCCATATTGCGGGCGCGAGTCCATGGGTTTGATTGGTTTAGTTGGCAAACCACACATCGCCAACGCACTCGGAACCATCGTCAACGCAACCACTAGCGCAGACAGCGCCGGCGCGAACCTCCAGTGCCTCGTCTTCATTTGTTTTCCCTCCCGGCCGGCAAATAGCCGGCTCCCCAGAGATAACCCTGGATCGAGCCGCCGACGCAATGACGCGGGGGTAAAGCGCGAGGTAAAGTTTTGGTGAAGCAATAACCTCTTTTAAATCTCTCACTTTCCTGATACACCCTTACCTGTAAGCTCCCCCGCGCAGGAGGCCCCGCCTACTTCCGTGCCCGGTCCCGTCTACCAATTCGGTGACTTCCGGCTCGACCCGGGCCGCTTCGAGCTGCTTCGCAACGGCCATTCGCTGCGCCTCGAGCGCAAGCCCATGGAACTGCTCATCCTGCTCGCCTCACACAAAGGCCAGCTCGTCACCCGCGACCAAATTGCCCAGCGCCTCTGGTCCAGCGAGGTCTTCGTCGACACTGAACACGGCATTAACACCGCCATCCGCAAGCTCCGTTACCTCCTCCGCGACGACGCTGAAGCTCCGCGTTTCATACAGACTGTCACCGGCGTCGGATACAGGTTCATTGCACCGGCCGCCGTGCAGGATGGCGATGACAGCGAGCCGAGCCGAACCGATACCGAGGCCGGGCTTCCTAAGGGCCCGATAACGGTAGCGGCAGAGCCTGCGCTGATCTCACCGGAGAAGGCCGGAAATCGCGCCCGTTGGCAATGGCTGGCTTGGGCGATTCCATGCGTTCTGCTTACAGCCGTTGCGGTAGGCCTCGCGACGCGCTTCCGGATGCACCGTCATCGAGCGACAGAAGCAGGCATCCACTCATTGGCGGTGCTGCCGCTCGACAATTTGTCCGGCGATCCGGGGCAGGAGTATTTCGCGGATGGCATGACCGATGAGCTGACAACGATGCTGGCGAAGGACTCGACGCTGCGCATCCCCTCGCGTACCTCGGTCATGCAATATAAGGGCGCACACCGGCCGCTCCCCGAAATCGCCCGCGCGCTCAATGTGGACGGAATCCTCGAGGGTTCAGTTTCGCGGAGCAATGATCACGTACATCTGACATTGCAGCTGATCAGGGCAGACACCGACTCGCATCTATGGGCGGAGAGCTACGATCGAAGCTTTGGCGACGCACCTTCGCTCCCCGACGAAGCGGCGGCTGCGATAGCCAAAGAACTTCACCAGGCTATTCCCGCGCGGCCTGTCAGCAGTTACGTAAACCCCGAAGCCCACGACGCATACCTGCGCGGCCGTTACCTGTGGGAGAACCTTAACTACGATGAAGCAGGCAAGAACTTTCTTCACGCTGTCGCCATACAGCCGGATTATGCGCCAGGGTGGGCGGGTGTCGCAGAATACTATGGCGGGAACTCAGTTGACGGTTACATCGATCCACGAGATGGATGGCCGCAAGCGGAAAGCGCCGCAGTCAAATCGCTCCAGCTCGACCCCTCGCTGGCAGAAGGACACTCAAATCTTGCGGCGATTTTCTTCTTTTATCACTGGGATTGGGAACACGCCCGCAGAGAGATTCGCCGTGCTTACGAGCTGGATTTACATTCGGCCGACAATTATCAGCTCGAAGCCAAAGTGCTTGCCGTGCTGAATCAGAAAACGGAAGCGGTCGCAGTGCAGAAGAAGGCGATGGAATTCAATCCGTTTGTCCGGCCGTGGGGACTGGTGATGACCTACGACACCATTCGTGATTACGATGCCGCTCTCGAAGAGGGCAAATTCCGGCTCAAGACCTACCCACAAAATCCCGCTCTGCTCGAAAACATCTCCGAAGCACAGCGGGGCAAGGGAATGATGAGGGAGGCGACTGATTTTCTCGCCAGAGCGTTGGCGGCGGAAGGCGATACGCAATCTGCGCAGGCAGTGAAGAGGGCTTTCATGCACGGCGGCTATACGGCAGTGGTCCGCTGGCGTCTGGCCACACTCCTGGAACGCGCCAAGTCGCATTATGTATCGCCAGTGGACGAGGCAGAGCTTTACGCGGAGCTGAATGATCGGGAGAAGACGCTGACGCTTCTCGAAGAAGGTCTGGCGCAGCGGTCACCGGATCTGCTTTTCATTCAATCTGATCCGGCGTTCAATTTTGTTCATGAAGATCCTCAGTACCGGTCCGTTATTCAGAGAGTTGGATTGCCGCCACAATTTTGAAGTTCGGTCACTTTCATAGTCGTTAGTGTTGTTCCCTGGTCACCGCATACAACTCGGATTCCGGGACTATCGTCGCCAACTCGGAAGTGACGCCGTTTTCGAGCTACTTCCTGGTTGGCGGTCACTCGCCCCACAAATAACTTAGGTTGACTTCGCGTTTCGGGGCAGCTCTTTATTGATCAGCAACCGCAGACCTTGCTCCGCTGTGCCGTCGTTCGGCATCATGATGTTCTTGTCGGGCACAAAGATGGCGGTGCAATTCGGATCGCCGAGTTGTAGAGCTAATTTTGCCAGGGAAGCATAAGCATCTGCATCGGGAATCCTCTTGTCCAAACGCGAAAGATCATTGAACAGATCGAGAAGAGTGTGGGCATGATG
>JBARKD010000040.1:0-3974 GCA_049800615.1 Acidobacteriaceae bacterium
ACATTCGTCTCCTCTCACCCTCCGGAGAACGGGTTTCTCTGGCGCAATTGACGACCGTCACGGAAGACGATGGGGCCGAAGAAATCTACCGGGAGCAAAATGAACGCTACGTGGCGATCAAGTACAGCGTTCGCGGCCGCGACCTGGGCAGCACGGTGGAAGAGTCGATCGCCAAGGTCAACCGGGAAGTCAAGCTGCCGCCGGGGTATCACCTTGACTGGGCCGGCGAATATCAAAGCCAGAAGCGAGCCAACAAACGTCTGGCGCTGGTCCTGCCCATCACCATTGCCCTGATCTTCATCATCCTCTACACCATGTTCCGCTCGGGCAAATGGGCACTGCTGATCATGTGCAACGTGATCATGGCTCCTGTGGGAGGATTGCTGGCCCTGTTGTTCACCCACACCAACTTCAGTGTTTCCTCAGGCGTTGGTTTCCTGGCCTTATTCGGCGTCTCGGTGCAGACCGGCGTCATCATGCTCGAGTACATCAATCAGCTTCGTGTTCGCGGGCACTCGATCGAGGAGTCCGCGGTCGAGGGCGCTGTGCTGAGGCTTCGTCCTATCATGATGACCATGCTGGTCGCCACCTTAGGGCTTCTTCCGGCAGCCACCTCGCATGGCATCGGCTCGGATTCGCAGCGTCCCTTTGCCATCGTCATTGTGGGTGGTTTGATTGCCGCGCTGGTCATGAGCGTTTTCCTGTTGCCGACCCTATACGTGTGGATTGCGGGCGAGCACGATGTTCTGCCAACGCCGGAAACGGAGTTCGAGAATTGAGCTCCGAGACCCGGGTTTCGCTACTGCTATGGTTCTGTTTGACGCTTGGGCAAGCTGGTTATGCCCAGGCGCCGGCCCCACCCGTTCCTCCT
This sequence comes from Acidobacteriaceae bacterium, assembly GCA_049800615.1. Classification (GTDB taxonomy): domain Bacteria; phylum Acidobacteriota; class Terriglobia; order Terriglobales; family Acidobacteriaceae; genus PALSA-350. The sequence goes on from JBARKD010000040.1 coordinate 872, forward strand.
CCCCCGCCGCCAACGGCGCCGGTCACCATGCAGCAAGCGGTTGGGCAAGTGCTGGCGCATAATCCCACGCTTTTAGCAGCGCAACAGAACCTGCTTTCCTACAAGGGTCAGGAAGTGGAGGCGGGGCTGCGGCAGAATCCCAACCTGGTCCTCAGTGGGAGCGACATCTCGCTTCCCGCGAACAACCCTTCAAACCCCTATAACTATACGGCCGGGTTCAGCAGGTTGTTCGAACGCGGGCAAAAGCGGCGCTGGCGGCTGGACAGCGCGCATTCGGCAACGGCACAGGCCGACGGGCAGTACCACGACCAGATTCGCCAGACTACCTTGCTGGCCAAGGAAAGCTTTACCAACCTGCTGCTCGCGAAGGCAACGTTGAAATTGGCGCAGGATAATCTGCGGGATTACCGGCACGTGTTGCAGATCAACCATGATCGTTACCAGGCGGGCGACATTGGAAAGCTGGATTATGAGCGGCTGGATTTGCAACTGGCACAGTTTGAATCGGATGAAAGCACCGCCGAGATGAACCTGATACAAGCCAGCGATCAGTTGCAGACGCTGATGGGCTACCCGCAACCGAGCCGTAGTTTTGATATCGCTGGAGAACTGGTCCCGCCGCCAATCTCGGGGAGTCTGACCGATTTGGAGCAGAAGGCGCTGGATGCGCGTCCGGATTATCGCGCGGCCCAGGCTGCCGTGCGCATGGCGGATGCAAACGTCAAGTTGGCCTATGCGAATGGGACCGCGGATCCCACCCTCGAGGGCGACTATATCCGTAGCGGCACATATAACTCCGCGGATGCCAGCATTATCATTCCGCTGCGCATTTTTGACCGCAACCAGGGCAACAAAGACACGAGCAAATACCTGGCGACTTCCAGCCGGTTCGCCGAAGTTGCAGCGCAGAACCAGGTCTATTCCGATGTGGACCAGGCATGGATCGGATACACCACGGCGAAGGTTCTGTCTGACCGCTACAACGGTCATTATCTGGAGGAAGCCAAGGACGTCTTGTCCATCGCGGAGTTCGCTTACCAGCACGGCGGCATTGCGTTACTCGACTACCTTAGCGCTGTACAGGATGACCGGACAACCAGTCTCAACGCCTTGAACTCCTACGCTTCGACCTGGATGGCGATTCACCAACTGAGCGCCGCAAGTGCAACCGACGTGGTTCCGTAAACCAGGTCTGGGCCGAGATGACCAGTTAGTTACGAGTTGTGTTCACGCGGCCAATCACGAACCGCCGCTCTTAGCTTCCAACTCTGCCCACCGCGTATACAGCTCATCGAGCGCGGTCTGTGCTTTCCCGGTTGCCTCCAGTGCCTGTTGGAGACGCGCCGCGTCGATGGCCACTGCCGGATCCTCCAGGATCGCGCGCTCGCGGGCCAATTGTTCGTCGGCAGCCGTGATTCGATCTTCAATGGTTGCAAATTCGCGCGCTTCGAGATAGGAGAGCTTTTTTTTCGGGGTGGGACTGCGGCTTTCCTGGGCTGCAACCGGCCTGGCTTCCGCCTGGGGCGACTGTTGCCATGCTTCCCATTGCGAGTAATCGGCAAACCTTTCCGCACCCCCGCGCCCGTCCAGCCCCAGCACGCTCGTGCTCACTCGATCCAGCAGGTAGCGGTCGTGAGTTACCAAAACCATGGCTCCAGGAAACTCCAGCAGGCTCTCTTCCAGAATCTCAAGCGTCGGGATATCGAGGTCGTTCGTAGGCTCGTCCAATAACAACAGGTCGGCCGGTTCGAGCATCAGTCTTGCGATTAAAATCCGGGCTCGTTCGCCACCCGAAAGCCGGCCCACGGGTTGATTGAGCTGATCGCCGGTAAACAGAAAGCGAGCCGCCCACGAAGCCACATGGATGACGCGATTTTGATAGACCACAGCATCGCTGTCGGGAGCCAAGGCGCGGCGCAGCGTGATATCCGGGGCAAGAATTCGATTTTGATCGAAGTAAACGGTGCGCAGCGCATTGGCCCGCCGGATCGCACCGTCCACCGGTTCGACCTCTCCGCGCAGCAAGCGCAGCAGGGTCGTCTTGCCGCTGCCATTGCGCCCCACCAGGCCCACGCGCATCCCCGCGGTGAACACAAAGTTCAGGCCCGAGAACAATGGGCGTCCGGGAAAGCCATAGGTCAGATTCTCGAGTTCCACCAGCCGTTTGGTCTGGCGCTCGGTCGCGGAAAATTCAATCGCAGCGGTCGTGGTGCGATTCCGGGCTGAGACCTCGGACAATTCTCCGATCAGTTCGTGGGCGCGATCGATTCTGGCCTTGGCCTTGGTGGCACGGGCTTTTGGGCCGCGGCGCAGCCACTCGATTTCTCTGCGAACACGATTTTCGAGAGCGTCCTGACGCCGGCTCTGCGCTTCGAGAAAATCTTCCTTCTTCTGCAGAAAGGCGCTGTAGTTTCCGTTAACCCGCAACAGACCATCCGGGTATGCGCGGTTCAGCTCTACCGTCTCCAGGCATACATTTTCTAAGAAATAGCGGTCGTGGCTGATGACCACGCAGGCAAACATCGCTGTATTCAGCAAGCCTTCCAGCCACTCGATTCCCTCGAGATCCAGATGGTTTGTGGGCTCGTCCAAGAGAAGAACGTCGGGCTCCTGCACCAGAGCTTCGGCGATGGCCAGGCGCTTGCGCCAACCTCCGGAAAGACGGGAAGCATCCGCGTTAAAGTCCTCGAAGCCTGCACGGCCGAAGATCTCGGCGGTGCGGCCCGCCCATTCTGATGAGGCCACCCCGGCGCGTTGCAGGGCGGCTTCGAGAACGGCCCGTAACGTCGTTCCCGGAGCAAATTCGGATTGCTGCGCGACGTAACTGAGCCTAGCGCGTTTGCGGGCAGTCACCTCGCCGCTGTCAGGTTCGATCTGGCCGGCGAGAATGCCAAGCAGGGTGGACTTACCGGAGCCGTTGGGTCCGATCAGACCGATGCGCGCCCGCTCTTCGACGGTGAAGGCGATGTTGCGCAAAAGCGGGTCGGCCCCGAATGATTTCGAGACTCCCTGGGCGTTGAGAATAGGAGGCAATATGGTCCTCAGCGGAAGGGCAGGGCGTTTTGCCCGTACCCTTCAGCCTTCAGGGCTAACGCCCAAAAAT
>JBARKD010000041.1:0-1511 GCA_049800615.1 Acidobacteriaceae bacterium
GGGGCGAACTCCGCAGCGCCTGGACCGCCGTGCACGGCAGACGGGTCCGGACCCTGGTCAATCTCGCGCGAGACGAGGAACAGGAAGAGGATGCCCAGCACCGTGTACATACCGGCAAAACCCAAGAACGTGAACCAGACATTGCCAGCCGACACCAGCGGCGAAACACCGGTAGCGGTGCGCTCAAGGCCGTAGATGAGCCACGGCTGACGGCCGACTTCGGCGGTGATCCAGCCGGCCGTGTTGGCGATATATGGAAATGGTAGCGATAGAAGCAGGAGCCAGAGCATGGCGGGCGACGAATAGAGACGGCCGCGCCACAACTGCAACGCCGCGAGGAGCATGATGGCGATGAAGATGGTACCGAGTCCTACCATGACGTGATAGCTGAAGTAGAGCAGCGGAATGCGATCAGGCCAGTCGGCCTTCGGGAACTGATCTAAACCTCGGACTTCAGCGGTCCAGGCACGGTACGTGAGGAAGCTCAGTGCGTTGGGTATGATAATCGGATTGTCGATATGCTGGCGTTCAACGTCCGGCTGGCCGAGGATTACCAGCGGGGCGCCGCGTTCACTGTGGAACAGCGCTTCCATCGCGGCGAGCGTTACCGGCTGATTCTGGGCAACCATGCTGCCCTGTTCGTCACCCGTGGGATAAAGCTGGAGGACGGCGGCAAAGACTCCTACGATCACGGCGATTCGAAGAAACGTTCGCCCATACGCCGCGTCACGCCCGGCTAGCAGATAAAACGCGCCGAGCGAAGCCATCGCGAAGCACGCCGTTTGCACAGCTCCGAGCATCGTGTGCGCGAATTGCCAGAGGGCCCAGCGATTCAACACGAGGTCCCAAAAGCTCGCCAGAAGAAACTGCCCTTGCGGTCCCATCGAGTAGCCGACAGGACGCTGCATCCAGGCATCTGTAGCGACGATCAGGTAGCCGGAAAACCACGAGCCCAGCCATACCAGCAACGCCGCTAGCCAGTGACCGATCCGCCCGAGGCGACGCTCGCCGAAGAGCAACAAACCGAGAAAGCTCGACTCGAGGAAAAACGAGAAGATGCCCTCCATGGCCAGCGTCTGGCCGATAATGCCACCCGCCGAGCGTGAGAACGTGGCCCAGTTCGTGCCAAACTGGAATTCCATGGGGATCCCGGTAACTACTCCGAGCGCGAAACTGATCCCGAAAATCTTTGCCCAGAAGCGCGCGGCGTGGTTCCAGCTCTCGTCACCCGTTCGCAGCGCGATGCTCTTCAAAATCAGGATCAGCAGCGCAAGCCCCATGGTGAGCTGCGGAAAAATGTAGTGAAACGTGATGGTGAAAGCGAATTGCAGACGATGAACAACGAGGGCATCTTCCATGGCACCTCTTTTCCGGCGGCCCTTCACGCCGAGGGAAATCCGGCAGTGCTGGAACCTGACCGCGAGAGATGGGCTCTTGCAATCCGGGCTGCGGCCAGATTCTCGAAGCCGCTAGGTTACCGCTTGGAAATACAAACGGGAAGTGTGATCATC
>JBARKD010000042.1:0-3365 GCA_049800615.1 Acidobacteriaceae bacterium
GTTGTAGGTGACACAAAAGTGAGCGGTCCCAAACGCTCCACTACGGCTGTAACCGGAGGGATCACGGGCGACGCTCACCGCGGCGAGGGCGGACGGCTATCCACCCTCGCCTAACGACATTCCCGACCGAAGCGTAGCGTAGTGGAGGGATCTGCGGTTTACTGAACCGGCGATAGATCTTTATGGAACCATCGGTTCGCACGCACACTCTTTAGCGCCCTTTGCAGTCCTTCAACTCTCCCTGAATCAGAGTTACTGAGCAGACCGCTCCACGCACGAGTCGCCGCGCATTTTGGCAAACTTGGGAGCGTACGGCGCCAGGTTGGGTCCAGGGAAATGGCCCTCAAGGCTCGATCCATCGGCGGAGACTTTACCGAGGAAGGTGTGAGGACAACATATTCCGCTGTAAGCTCCGAACTCAACGGAAATATACCCGTTGCCGGCAAGCTCGACCTTAACGAGAGACCCATAATACTCATACATTTTATGGGGCCCCGGGATCGTAGGGGCAAATCGAATGCGCCCCGGAATCATGAGCGAATCGGACCACCCTTCGAATGTGTCGGCGCCGGTCTGGGCAATGTGAACGCATCGCTCGGGGCCGGACGCGAACCACGTGCCCACGAGCGGATTTCGCCGCACATTGGCGCCTGGAGTGGGACGGCAGAGCGAGACCACTCGATCAAATTTTCCTCGGTGGAAGCGGCCGCGCCAGCAGCTATCTGCCTGAAGGACGAGGTCGAGATCGATGGACGTCGCGTCCTGCCAATGCGAAACGTAGTGAAGCTCAAGCCGGCCATCCTTGAACAAAACCGTGCCACCACGTTGGGAGTCGGAGAAGCCGTTGGCATCGCCGAAACCGCGTTCCGCTCCTTTGCGCTCGAACACATCCACTTCGAGGTGTTGCCAGGCCTGCGGTGTCCAGGCAACATGGTCATCGTCGCCTGGTAACGTCGTTGCGAGCGCAAGATGAATGCCCACAGCCCCGCCTTGGCCGTTGCTAGTCTCCCAGATTCCGGACAGAGCCTCAGGGTGAAAGACCGGCTGATCGAGATAGAAGCTGCGATCGTCGGAGGATAGGGGCAGCTGCATAGTTACTCTCTGTTGCGAAAGAGTCGCTGCCGCGATTAGGTTCATGGCAATGAAAGTGATCGATTTGCAAAGCATGCCCACTGTCGTATTAGACAGGTCTGCTTGCCTGTAGGTTCCCGAAGATCCTGCGGAGACTCTCCTCCGCGGTTGCCAACCACAGCGGTGTCGATCGAATGGCATGCCTTCGTGCTATTCTGCCCCTCGAACTGCCTTAGTCCAGCGCTGAATCAAAGGAGACAAGCATGTCCACGGTGGTCTGGGGAGTGATGTCCGCGGGACTCGCGGTGCTGGCTGTGGGACTGATGCTTGTTTGGGGGCGTTTTCGCAGCGCGGCGGGAGCGGCCAAAGTCCTGGTGCTCGCGCCGGTTTTCGAAGCTGCCGCCCTCGCCGCTTTTGCCGCCGAGCATTTCCTGCTCTCCCGCGGTCTCATGACGATCGTGCCGCGCTGGCTGCCGGATCCTCTCTTTTGGACCTACTTCGTAGGAGCGGCCCTGCTGGCGGCTGCCATCAGCCTCCTTGCCTGGCGCCAGGTGCGCTGGTCGGCGCCGCTGCTCGCCCTGCTGTTCCTGATCATCGTGGCCACGATCGATGTGCCCAACCTGCCTCCGCATGCGCATGAGCGGCTCTTCTGGACGCTAACCTTCCGGGAACTGTGCTTCGCGAGTGGCGCGATGGTCTTGACCGGCAGCCTGTGGCCGCGCACCAACCCGGTAGGCGCCACGCTCATGCTCATTGGCCGCCTGATCGTCGCCCTGACGTTTGTCTTCTATGCCGTTGAGCACTTTCTTTTTCCGCGCTTTGTCCCCGGCGTTCCTCTGGAAAAGCTCACGCCGTCGTGGTTTCCGGCGCCCGTGGTGCTTTCCTATTTTGTCGGAATTGTTCTGCTGCTGGGGGGCGTCGGGCTGCTCATCCGCCGCACGGTTCGCATCGCGGCCACCAGCGTCGGAATCGTGCTGCTGGCGCTCACAGCATTCTTCTATGTGCCCATCATGGTGACGGAATTCCACTCCCAGCTTGCTCTGGAGGGCGTCAACTATGTGTTCGACACGCTACTGTTTGCAGCAACGGCACTGCTCGCAGGCTTTGGCGTGGAGGAAACGGCAGTCTAGTGTCTTGTCCCAGAAGTAAGTAACCTAAGTCTTCGCCGGTTCGTCTAACCTCTTAAGAGGTTTGTGATGCGAACAGGGCGTGAAGGGGCGGGGCCTTTCAGCCCCGCCGTCAATCACCTACCCGGCGCGTTCTGTCCGTACCTCACGCATGGCTTCGAAAAACCGGACCACTGCCTCCAGATCGTTCTGCGGCAGCGTCGCCAGCATCCGTCGCGTCTCCCGCTCTACGCCCTCATACATGGCCGCGACCTTTCGTAATTTCCCGGAAACTAGAGAGATGAGCAGACTCCGCCGGTCTTCCGGATTCGGCCCTCGGCGCACATACCCGCCCTTCTCCAGACGGTCCAGCGCGACCGTCACCCCTCCGCTGCTGAGCCTGGTCCACTTAGCCAGTTGACCGGGGGTCGAAGCTCCGTAGAGCTGCAGCATATGCAGCATCTGCATATCGGTAAGCCCCAGCCCAGCTTTCTCCGCCGCCTGGGCATTGAAAAAAATCCCCGCTGCCAGGAACTTGCGAATTTCCAGCACCACCCGGTCGGCGGTCGTGACCGGCGCCGGCAACTCAACAGCAACGGGGGAAATACCGCGGCTGGATTTGACCCTTACAGGCATAGACATCCTCAATGATTATGTTTTATTATCCATATATCTTAGTAAACAAGATATATGGAGGAAAAGCAAAATGACTGCCACTCTCAAAGCTTACAGGGGTCTGGGTATGGAAGGGAGCACAGCCCGCTGGTACGACCGCACCACGCGCAAAGACATGCCGGAATTCGAGGCATTGGCCATTCGCATTGCCGCTATGATTCCACCCGCGGCCGAGGTGCTCGAGGTCGCCCCGGGGCCTGGCTTTCTTTCGATTGAGCTCGCCAAACGCGGGCTAACCGTCCGCGCTGTGGATATCAGCCGCACCTTCGTCGACTTGGCCCGCCGCAACGCCGCCGCCGTGGGTGTCCACGCCCACTTCGAGGTGGGAAACGCCGCCGCCCTGCCCCTCGCGGATGCAAGCGTCGATTTCGTCGTTTGCCGTGCAGCCTTCAAGAACTTCACCGAGCCGCGCAAAGCTCTGGCGGAGATGCGCCGTGTCTTGCGGCCCGGCGGACGAGCCTTGCTGATCGACATGCGCCGCGACGCCTCCATGGCCGACCTCAGGCAGTATGC
>JBARKD010000043.1:0-7150 GCA_049800615.1 Acidobacteriaceae bacterium
AAGTCATCCGCACGCAATCGTATGATGGTGAATTCTTTGTCGATAACGCGGTGCGTCAGGGAGCAAAACTCGTTCCCACCCATAACCGGACGGAGACATGCCAGTACTATGCTTTCTATTTCGACACGGCATCTCCGGAAAAATATCCCAAGCTCTGGGAGACGCTGTATACCGCATTCGGTCCGGGGCGCAGGACTACGAGAGCATTCCCGGAGATCCCTCCCTCCAATGCTTTCATGGGTAACATCCTGCGTCTTGAGCTCCTGTCGCGTGCGGGTCTTACGGATCAACTTGCCAGTGAAGCCAAATCTTACTTTCTATATATGGCGGAGCTCACCGGCACATTCTGGGAGAACACGGGGAATGAGGCCAGCATGAATCACGCCTTCGGGTCGCATGTTGTCGTTCCGCTCTATCGCGATGTCCTCGGTCTCTATCAGGTGGACACGGTTCGCAAGGCGGTGCATGTGCGCTTTACTCCATCTTCCCTTGAGATGTGCGAGGGCCGCATTCCCACTCCGGATGGATTTGTTTCCATGCGCTGGACAAGAACGGCGGATGTCCTCGCCTATCAGCTCGATGTTCCCGCCGGCTACAGCGTGCAAGTAGAGAATCTCGCAACACTCAGTGTCATCCAGAAGCGGTTTCCCCACGGAAAAGTCGACTATGGTTACAAAATCGAGGGAGGGTACAAGTAGGGACCTGCCATGCGGACAGACGCAGGGCACGGCGATGCGGTGAGCGCATGGAAAATCACTTCGGTGTTTGAATCCGCGGCTTCGTGACTGCTTCAGACCTTCGATCTACCGTGAGGTTGTAAGCGACCGTCGGTACACACTGGCTCGCGCAAAGAATATCTCGACGATAGATATCCTGGTTAGGCTCATAGTCAGCTAACTTACCGGCCGGATTTCACGGCATCTTGAGTCTCTTCAAGGAAAGCGCTGACTGTTTGGGTAACGAGCCGCTCCGCGAAGACGGGATCGTGCGTCTTGAGCGCGTCAATGATGCGCTTGTGCTGCTCAAGGCTCCTGATCCACTGCTCGTCTTGAGTTCGCGCTCCTTGAACACGCATTACCACGAAGGCGAATAGCGGCAGAATGATCCGCTTGAGAGCCTGTACAAGCATTCCGTTGCCGGTTTTTTCCGCGAGCAGCAGGTGAAATTGCAGATCGCGCTCGTAGAACGCTCTGAGGTTATGGCATTCGATTGCGGAGCGCATATCTGACAGCGTTTGTTCAAGCTCCCCAACATGGACCTTCTTCTGGGCTACGATGCGCGCAGCGTAACCCTCCAGGACAGCCCGCAGCTCATAGCTATGGGCTATGTCTTCATCAGCAAGGCGGATCACCTGGGCGGTGCGGCCTGATCCCTTCTGGACAAATCCTTCCGCCAAAAGAATATTCAGTGCTTCCCGGACGGAGGTTTGCGAGATCTTGAGAAGCTTGGCCCACTTGACCTCGACGATCTTCTCTCCGGGAGCAAACCGCCCACTGATAATCTCCTCCCGGAAGTACGCGGCAAGGTTGTCCTTCACCAGCAGGAGATCTTGTTGCGAGTGTTTTGTTGGTAGCGGAGTGGAATGCATGGCCGGCTCCTCAATTTTAGCATAGGAGCAGCAACTTAGTTCCTCTAAAGGCGTACTGTCCGCCGGTGTCTTCTGGCCGCTTGCGAAGCCTACTATAGTCACCACCACGAAGATACCGAAGAGTGTGACTCGAGCTCACTGGACTAATGGTCGAGAGCCAGGGGAAATAGCTCGAGAAGATAGACCCGTACTTTGCCGCACCATCTGCCGTCTCGTCTACCCGAACGATGCGGTCTCCGGGCACATAGTAGAAGGTTCCGTCTCTACTGTTTTTATGCAATGGCCATCATTGTGATGAAGGCGATTCCCGCCATAGGCAGTTACGCAGAGATCCTCTTTGCCGTCATTATCGTAATCACCCGCGGCAACTCCCATGCAATAGCCGGCGCCCTGCACACGGCCTTCTCTGTGATGTCTTCGAACTTTCCCTCGGGTGTATGGTGAAACAGGCGATTCCAATACTTTGGCCCGGCCTTTTGCGGAATCGTGCTCTTGCGAGTGGGATCGGAAAAAGGAGCCCCATTGACCAGGAAAATGTCGAGACGCCGATCGCCGTCACATTCAAACAAGGCGACACCCGGCCCCATTGTCTCGATCAGATACTTTTTGGACGTATGCGGAGCCTGATGCACGAAACGAACCCCCGAAACGGCCGTGATATCCACGAACTTCCCGGGTACCTCAACGGCAGGGGCGCGGCAGCGGCGGTACTTTGCTGGCCGCCAAACGAGAGGGTAGAATCAGCCATAGAACTGGTGGAAAATAAGGCGCCATTGGTACCCAGAGAAAAGGCGAAGATGAGACTCGCGACCTTACTTGTCTGGACTTTTGCCTTTGCCCCTCCACTCTGGTCCGCTCTTCCTACACCCGACAAAATGTCTGAAGCCAAAGGGCTCATCGACAGCAGGGAACTCGACAGTGCGGAGAAGATCATCGTTGCCGAGATGATGACAACTCCCCGGGATGCGGATTGGATAACTCTTCTGGCGCAGGTTAGGCTGGGTCAAAACCGCACGCGGGAGGCGTTGAAATTGCTCGAAGATGCGGATCAAATCGCCGGCATTACTGCTGCCCGGGCGATGCTCATTAGCCTCGCAGAGAGCCAGGCGGGGCACATGGATCTCGCCGAGCCGCCACTCCGCACGGCTATTCGGTTGGATCCTTTCAACGCATCAGCCCATTATTTTCTGGGTCGGCTGCTCTATACGGACAATCGATTCGATGAGGCTATCGAGGAAAGTAACAAAGCCATTTCGCTTGCGCCCGGCTTTGTTCGAGCCTATGAAAACGTGGGGTTGTGCTATGAAGGAAAGTACAATCCGGCGGAAGCAGAGCGCTGGTATCTCAAGGCGATCGATCGGGAGGCTACAAGCGAAAATAAGACTGAGTGGCCGATGCTTGATCTGGCTACGATGATGATCCATGAAAATCGCGACCCCGAAGCCAAGCCGTATTTAATTCAGGCCCTCAGCATCAATCCCCGCAACACCGAGTCCTTGCTGCAGATGGGAATTCTTCTGCAGCGAACCGGAGATCTCAAGGGAGCATTGGACCAGTTTCGTGCAGCAATCCAAAGTGACCAAGCTGGTGACCAACCGGGCCGCGCAAGCGCCTACTATCAAGCTGCTCGACTATGCAAAAAGCTCGGGTACGCGGACGAGGCGACACAGGATTTCAATAAGTTCAACGAAATCCGCAATAAGCACTAAAGCGGCTTTGGCAGTAAGTGTAATCAAGGCAGCCGCAGGCGGCCCGAATGCCCACAACCACAGGTCGCCAAAACGTAGTAACCATAAGTCCGCTCTGGAACTGGAGCGCGTGCTGGGTGCTATGATTTGCGCATGCGGGCTCGCCCCGGAATTCAATGCCTGATCGCATTCAATGCCCTCTGTTGCGCAGCCCAGCCAGCTAATTTGGGAGAGCTTGAAGATCTCCTGGCAAAAGGCTCGGCCCTGAGCCAACAGGCGGATTATGTACAGGCAATTCCGTTACTAAGACGGGCAACGGAACTTGCGCCCCAGAATTCTTCGGCCAACTTTTTGCTCGGAGTAGCCCTGTTGGAAAGCGGTCACCCGGCCGATGCCGTAGCCCCGTTGCGGATAGCTGCGAAGGCAAATCCTGTGAACGAGACGGCAGAAGGCTACCTGGGCGACGCAGAGATGGAGCAAGATGAATTTTCCCTTGCCGCCGAAACATTCCAGATGGCGGTTGCGCGATCGCCAGACTCCGAGAGAGCCTTGTTATGGTGGACCGACTATAGCCTGGAACGGTTCCGGGTATTAGCGTTCTGGCTTCGCGGTTCTCCACGGGGTAGAGCCGCAGTACTGAGGACCACAGCTGAAAACAGCAAGACGGTAATGACAGCGAAGGAAGCATTGTTGCGGCAAGCGGCGGCATCGGATCCTCAGCTCAGTGGGATCTGGGGAGAATTGGGCGTGGCGCAGGCCCAGCTTGGTATGGACGCGGACGCCGCGGCTAGCCTCAAAACGGCGCAACAACGGCAGCCGGAAGCCTCGTCAACTTTGCACCTCGAAGCCATCGTCGAGGCCACCCGCGGGAATTGGTCTCTGGCGGAGACGAGGCTTCTGGACCTGGGTGACCGCTCGCGTGCCGGCTTGCAGAAGGTCCTCGCCGCGTGGCCGCAGAGGTTGATTCCAGGCCAGGAAGTGAAGGGTGCTGTTTGGCAATGTCTGCGTCAAGGCGCGACAAGTTGCCCATCGAAAAACGTTGAGGGAAACACTCTGCCTGTTGAGCGTCTCTTTCAGGAGGGACGTTGGGAACAACTGGCGGCAATGCCTACTCCGGTAACGGACAATGCAACAGAGTGGTTTTGGCGCGGGGTGGCATTCGCGGAGCTGGGGGACTGTTCACAAGCCATTCCGGCCCTGGAACGTGGATTGAAGCCCGGAGCTGAAACTGCTGCCTCCTGGCTGACGAGCTGCTATGAGTTAGAGGCTGTGCGCACGGCAGACCAGCTGAAAGCCCAAGGAAAAGAAGCATCTGTTCATCAGATTCGTGGCGATATTTTGCTATCGATCAGACTCAATGCATCGCAAGCGGCACAGGAGTACACGGAAGCGCTACGTCTGAAGCCAAAGAATCCGGAAGTGTTAGAAAAGCTGGCAGAGGCATACTTTAGCCTCGGAGACATGGACGGGGCACGGCGCAACGGGCAAGAGGCTCTGGAGCAGAATCCTCACCGTCAACCGGTGTTGCGATTGTTGGTCCGTGTGGCAATGAGCGAACGCGACTATCCGACTGCTCTTTCACTTCTCGACCGATTGGCTGAGCTGGAACCTGACGATGCCTGGACGCGCGTGCAGCAAGGAACAGCTTATGCGCAGACGGGGCGGCCGGAGGAGGCAGTTCAGCACTTGAAACCAGCGTTGGACGCCGGCTATCCCGACGAGAAGGGTGCGCTGCATGCGGTGCTTGCCGGACAACTGCGCAAGCTTGGGCGCGATCACGACGCTAACACCGCGACGGACGAGGCCATCAAGCTGGCCGATTCTTTTGAGCAGCATACGCAAAACAAGCCAGATGATCATCAGTAGACGAGGTTTTTTGGAGCGGGCCGCGGTGCTTGCATCATCGGCGCTTGTGCGTTCCAACGACTGGGCCGCATCGGCGGCCGGTCCAATCCGCATGATGAATGGAGCGCCGGCGAACGGCTTGGATTTTGTGCTCCGTAATGATGCCCAAGGGCACAAGTACCAAGTGGAGACGCTACCTGGCGGGTTGGGGGTCATCGATTTTGATGGGGACGACTGGCCGGACATCTTCTGCGTAAATGGTGCGGGTTTGCCCTCGCTCACCAAGACCGGCCCGGAGTTCTGGAATCGTCTCTACAAGAACAATCGCGATGGGACATTCAGCGACGTCACCGTCAAGGCCGGCTTAGCGGGGCGAGGTTACGGAATGGGCGTCGCTGTGGGTGATTACAACAACGACGGTCATGAAGACTTGTTTGTCGTTGGCGTCCACGGCAATCAGCTATATCGCAACAACGGCGATGGAACCTTCTCCGATGTTACAGAAAAGGCCGGACTCAACCAGCCGCCCGTTCGCAAATTATGGTCGGTTGCTGCCGCCTGGATTGACTATGACTGCGATGGCAGGTTGGATCTTTTCATATCCAACTATTGCGACTGGGAAGCGGGAAGCGATCCAGTGTGCGGCGGACTCGCAGCCACTGCGCGCGTCTACTGCCATCCGGACGTTTACCGGGCGGAAAAAATGCAGCTCTTCCACAACAATGGGGATGGGACGTTCACTGAAGTGACATCCAAGGAGGGCCTTCCGAACCTTCTCGGCAAAGGCATGGGAATTGCCATGGCCGATTTTGCAGGCGACCATCGCCCTGGTCTCTTTGTGGCCAACGACAATGCACGGAATCTGTTGTTACGTTCCACGGCTCACGGGCTCGAGGAAGTGGGCGTGCAAGCAGGTGTCGCCTACAACGGAGACGGGCGCAACATCTCCGGCATGGGCGCAGACTTTGGAGATGTTGATGGAGATGGACGGCCGGATCTGGTAATGACTGGACTGAAGAACGAGACCTATGAGTTATTTTTGAACCGTGGCGGCACTTTCGATGATGGAAGCGCGGTCTCCGGCTTGCTCGCTTTGAGCAGCCCGTGGAGCGGTTGGGGCTGCGGCCTGGTGGATCTTGACAACGATGGCCGGCTCGATCTTTTCATCGCCTGCGGAGGTTTAGATATAAATGAGGCGCAACCGAATCGAATTCTCCGCAATCTTGGCGGGAGGTTTGTCGATGTGTCGGAGAGCGTTGGCGCGCAGTTCGCAACCCCCCGGCTGCACCGCGGTGTCATCTTTGCGGATTTTGACCGCGACGGGCGGATTGATGCTGCTGTCACCGCATTGAATGCGCCCATTGAGATGTGGTGGAATCGAAGTCCCCAGCGCAACTGGCTGCAACTGCGGCTCCAGGGAAAGCGCAGCAACCGCTCCGCTATTGGAGCCCAGGTAACCTGCAAGACTCCAGGTCGAACCCAGACACGTTGCGTAACAAGCACTGTTGGCTACGCCTCCAGCAGCGATCTGACAGTGCATTTTGGGGTAGACATGGATAGCAAGGCCTCAGTGGAGATTCGATGGCCTTCCGGGAAAGTTCAACAGATAGGTGAATTGCCCGCAAATCAACGCCTGCGCGTGGAAGAGGCGGATTAGCCTGTGTCTCGATGAAAAGAATTCCGGGCCTTGACCGAAGGGAAGGGAATCTTGACCGAAGGGAAGGGAATCGCCGTCGCCCCCGCGCATTGAGCTCATCTTCGTTCCTGGGTTTCCCGCTTGGAGCACTACGTTTCTGGCTGGAAACGACACGGCCTCCCGGCCACAAAATTGTCATCTCGACCGAAGTGGAGAGATCTGCGGTTCGCTTGACTACCGACAAAACCTGATGCCCACGAGACTTCGAATGTGCACCCAACCTCCCGGCTGGGTCAATGCAGTGATGTCCTTGTTCAGAAACGCGGCCGGCGCATTCCAGATTGACCAGTTAAACCAGTAATCCCAGCCATAGTTGACTTCGCCGCTGGCGAC
>JBARKD010000044.1:0-2686 GCA_049800615.1 Acidobacteriaceae bacterium
GGATGGACCAACCTACGACGGTGGGATTGGATACAAGAATAGAAATCTGAAGATGCTTTGATGCGGATAGGAATTCGGACTGTCGGCCGATAAGCCATCCTTTGTTCAATCAACCTAAATATCCGTGCTTTCATGCCGCATCAGTGCGTCAGTTGTGTGCCTCAGTTGCGAGCCAAGGAGGAAACTCTATGGCTCGCAAAGTTGGCCAAATCATCGCACGAGGCGACCGCAGATGGCTCATCAGGGTCTATCTAGGCCGCGATCGCGAAACCAAGAAACGCAACTACCACAACCGAACGATCCACAGTCCCATGCGGGAAGCGCAAGCATATTTGACGAAGAAGTTGCGCGAACGCGACTTGGGTCGTGACTTGGAAGGGGCGAAAATTACGCTCAACGAATATCTTGATCGGTGGATCGATACGGCAGTGAAACCCAGAGTACGAGAAAAGACCTGCCAGGATTACGACGGAATGCTGCGACGATATGTCCGGCCCATGCTCGGTGAGAGAGTATTGGCGGGGATGCGTCCTTTGGACCTTCAAACGACGTACCAGCAGATGATAGAGCTCGGCCTGTCTGCTCGGACCATTCGCTACACTCACGCAATTGTAGAATCTGCGCTGCGCCAGGCCGTGCGCTGGCGATTGTTGCTCGAAAACCCAGCTGATGGCCTTAAACTGCCGCAGCAGCCCAAAGGAGAAATCCGGGTGCTAACTTTGGAGCAGGCGCGGACCTTCCTGCGGTCAGCCCTGGCTACACCGTATGGCGCAGTGCTCGCGGTTGCTCTCACCACGGGGATGCGTCCAAGTGAGTACTTGGGGTTGAAATGGCAGGACCTGGACTGGACGCGACAAACGGTGAGCGTTGTTCGGAGTCTTCGACGACTGAACGGGCGGTGGTGCTTCGCTGATACCAAGCGCTCGCGGAGTCGCCGAATAATCAAACTGCAGAACTGGATTGTCGCAACGCTTGGGAATTTGCGTTCTTTGCCAGTGAACAACTCCGGCCCTGAAGCCGTTGACCTGGTGTTCAAAACGGTGTCGGGACACCCAATCAATTCCGACTCTCTTGCGAAGCAGTTCAAGAGCATTCTTGAATTAGCCCGCTTGCCACGGATAAGGCTGTATGGTCTGCGTCACACAGCTGCCACTTTGGCATTGGCTGCAGGAGTGCCTCCAAAGGTTGTGTCGGAGCAATTGGGACATGCCAGCGCAGCCTTTACGCTCGATACTTATGCTCATGTGCTTCCGCACATGCAGGATGAGGCGGCTGCGAAGGTGGAAGCAATGCTCCTTGCGCAAGGGAATGTTGCCAATTGAGTACGTGTGCTCGGCACTCCATCTACACACCGATTCTCGGAAATGAGTGCCGAGCCTTTTCACCAGACACACAACTCTCGATGCGGGCAGTTCTCTCGCGTTGGGCGTTTACAGCAGATGCAACTGGCTGCGCCAGAAGCAGGCTGAGGGAGAGAAGGCTGCGACTCTATCTCTCGTTCGCTCGAACATGGCATTTGCAGAAGACTTCACACCGGTGCTTGCGAAGCACTCGAAGGCGCCGGCAACTTCTGATACGAGGTATTGATCTTAGCCGGACTAAGCGTCTCTACCGCAGGGGATGAACTCCCGGTAGTTTCAACTGGTAGCTAATGATGGCGGAGACAAGGTACATGCCGGCAAAGATCCAGATGACACCGGAGACGCCCATCCGCGGGAGAAAAAGCCCGGCGACGGCGGGCCCGAGGAAGGTACTCAATCCCGAGCCCAAATTCATAATCGACATGGCTGCGCCTTGCGACTCCGGTGCCAAGATGGACATGATGGCGGCGATGGGCACGAATCCCGCCAGCGCAATGCCGTAGGCCATCCCGGCGGCCATCACGAGCGCATAGTTGGCGCCGAAGAGATAGGGAACATAAAAGAGCCCGAGGGTTGTAAGTGCACAACCGCAGGCGCCGGCAAAGGTGATCGTGCGCCGCCAGCCGACCTTGTCGCCAACCCATCCCCAGAAGAGATTAGCCACAACATTGGTGGCGAACATAATGCTCAGGATCTGTAGCCACTGGCTGAGCGTGAAGCCCACCGTGCGCATATAGTAGATGGGCAGGAAGACGAGAAAACCGAACTCCGAGGTGGTAGTGATGGTAGCCACAATACCGCCCAGGCCAACCTTAGGGTGTTTCCACACGATCGAAACGCCGCGCAGCAACATCCGCAATGGATTCTCCCCGGAGGTAGCCAGCGGCAGATTGCCGTGTTCCTCTTTCACGCCCAGCAGGGTGATCAGGCCGCCAACAGCCACAAAAACGACCGAGACCCAAAGCGTTTTATATCCGCCGATTATCGGCACCGCCAAGCTGGCGAGCAATGCACCCAACGTTGGCAAGCCACCGGTGCGCGCCGACCAGAACCATCCGATGGCCGTGGCCCGGTAACGCTCGGGCGTGACCGCGGCTACCCAGCAGAGGAAGCCGTAGGCAAACAGGGGATAGCCTAGCCCGCGCACGCCGTAGCTGACGATAATGATCGAGTAGTTCGCGTGCGCAATGCCGCCGAGAAGAAAGGGCATTTCGAGGCTCAGCCAAATTAGCAGGCCGACCCACATGACCTTCTTCGGTCCAAAGATATCAGTGAGTGCTCCGCTCATCCAGGAGGCGAGCGCGGCAGTCGCGCCATAGACGGTG
>JBARKD010000045.1:0-4447 GCA_049800615.1 Acidobacteriaceae bacterium
CCGTCGACCCCCGCGGCATCTACGTGTACGTCGCCAACTACAATGGCAACGACGTGAGCGCCTATACGATCGACCGCGCCACGGGAAACGCAACGCAGATCGCCGGGACAACGACCTACTCTGTGGATACGGGCCCGACCTGCGTCCTGATCGAGCCCGCGGAAGCGCGTTATATATACACGACGAACTTCCTGGGCAACACGGTTTCCGGTCTGAAGCTGAACCCCGCTACCGGCGCGCTCGCGGGAGTGCAGAACTCGCCCTTCGAGGCCGCGGGACAGCCTACCTGCAGTGCCGCCATTGCTCACGGCAACCACGCCATCGAGGTCATACAGCCCTGATCCTCAACCCAATGGATAGCGCACTGCTTTCGGCTTTTCGTCGACGGCGGTGTTGATGTTGACAACGGGAACTCCTGCGGCGTGCGCTCAGGGCGCCGAACCCGCGCGCTGCAGGTGGCCGAAAGCAGTCCAAGCTTTTACAATGCAGATGGGAAACAGCAAAAAGATTTTTCCATCTACATCACTGCTGCGAACAGCAGGATGCCCGATTGGTCGCTGGGCCAATATGAAGGAAGCGCATGAAGTTGAGTAAACTTGGCCGGGTTGTCCTGGCCTCGATAGCATCCCTTGGTATGGGATTTGGTGTTACCGCGTGCGGACCCAGCAATACGATCGATTTCCTGTACGTCACGGCATCCAAGCAAAACCCCGGACAAATCAGCGTTTACAAGATCGATGGCGAAGCCGGACTTCTGTACCAGATCACCGATTCGCCCTACCTATCGGGTGGCCGCAATCCGGTCGCCGATGTGGCATCCAACAACGGCAAGAATCTATACGTCATCAACCATGACGACAATACGATGGTGGAATTCGCCATCGGCACCGATGGCAAGCTCTATCCCCAGCAGACCTGCAATATGCCGGGAAGCTATCCCATGCAGCTGGCCATCAACAAAGACGATAGCTATCTTTACATCGTAGAGACCTACCAGGGAAACTTCAGCAAGAGTATTCCGGGACCCGGCGCGCTGATTATTTTTCCCATCAATAGCGTCGGCCAGGTACCAGTCTCGGGCGGTTCCTGCGAGACCGTGGCCAATGGCACAAATGCTTTTTACCCCCTGGGGAACAATCCAGTCGGGGTGAACGTGTCCAGCGATGGAAATTTCGTGTACGCGGTGAATGAGAATGACGGCACAATCTCCGCATTTCAAGTTGGATCGGACGGTACGCTGACCTCGGTCGGGCTTTTCAGTGCCGGGACAGCACCGAATGCGATTGCCAGCTCTCCCAACAGTAAGTTTCTTTATGTCACCGATGGCGGATCCAACCAGCTTTACGGTTTCCAGGTACAGCCAACGGGAGCGTTGGCGCCGATGACAGCCCCCTTTAAAACAGATATCCTGCCGGATGCCGTGGCCGTCGACCCTCGCGGCCTCTATCTGTATGTCGCCAACTACAATGCCAATAACGTGGGCGCCTATAGCATCGACCAAGCGAGCGGAAATGCCACTCCCATTTCCGGTTCGGTTGCCTACGGGGTTGGCACCGGTCCAACGTGTCTTTTGATCGAACCGTCGGAAGGCCGCTATATCTACACCTCGAACTTTTTGAGCAGCTCAGTTTCGGGTGTCTATCTGAACCCTGCCAGTGGGGTACTGTCGGCTGTGCAGGGGACACCCTTCGCCGCAGCCAGCCAACCCACCTGCAATGCTGCCATTACCCACGGCAAGCACACTGTCGTGCAACCTTAAGCCGGGTATGAGGCGGTTCCACAACCCGCGGTCCTTGGGTATGCTGAGAGCCCGCGTTTTTACGTTGATTGGCTGGTGTTTGCCGTTGCATTGGCCGGAAGGCCGGAAGGGCAAAGCATCAGCCCAACGCGAAAGGGCTGGGGCAGGGTGTGGTTTCGCTGATCAAGCGGCCTGGGCGACGCGAGGCTGAAGGCGGCGGCTGATCCAGTTTCTGGCGGGCCGCTCGATCAGCCTTTTGGTCAGCAGAGCAGCGATCACCAACAACAAGTACGAGAGCCAGGGATCGAAGACGATCAGGCCACTTTTCTCGAGGACATGCGAGTCGTGCAGCAAGGTCCACAGATTGTAATGCAGCAGATAGAGGCAATAGCTCGCTTCGCCAATCGCGATAAAGGGCAGTAATCCGAAAAATCGCGCGACCGGGTTCTGGCCAGCCAGGCAAAGGACCACGCCGGCATACAGGGGCATTAGCAGGCCATCGTGCATCATGACGTAGGGCAGACGGTCGCCTACGCAAAGAATCAGATAAAGCGCGGCAAAGGCTATGAGCCCTGCCGCCAGCCGCTTTCGGCTTTCAGGCCGGATCCTCTCATTCAGAAATCCCAGCGCCATGCCAAACACAAATGACGGCAGATGCTGCAAAGGCATAAATTTGATGGCCCGCATCCAGACGCCCACCGAATAGCGGTCCGGGTGAGCATCGCCGTCCGGATTGAAATGCATGTAAAGCGCGGGGAGCACCAGGCTGGCCAGCCAAACCCCGAGCAAGATCAACAGGATTGTGCCCGTCTGGCGCGGACGCCGACGAGTGATGAGCCAGGGAAACAGGAGGTAGAAGAAGGCCTCCGTGGACATCGTCCAGGCGGGCGTGTTCCAGAATGTGGTCAGCGCTGGGTGCCATCCCTGCAGGAGCAGCGGGGTAAGAATAACCCCGAGGCCGAACTCCGCCCGCGTGTGCGCCTGCAGTTCCTGGATCAGCATGCCTGCCGAAAGCAGCAGGCTGAAAATATACACGGGATAGAGGCGGGAAAAGCGGGCGGACCAGAAACTGCGCGCCGAGAGTGCTCCGCGCTGAGCACGGTCGGCATAGTTGTAGGTGAGGATGAATCCGGAGAGCAGCAGGAAGAAGCTGACCGAGACGTATCCACCGTTGACGACGGGGCTTAATGGCCCAAACGAGTGCGGATCGGAAAAATGGAAGAAGACCAGATTGAGCGCGGCAAAACAGCGAATACCGGTGAGAGCCGGCAATTGCGAGCGGCGAGGAGCCGAAACGGCAGCCGGCTTAACCAGCAGAGGTCCAGCGGACCCGAGTGGGGTCTCAACTGCCGGGGCCGATCTTTCCAGGGCCTGAGATGCCGGGACACGTTCCGCGACTGTGCTCAGAGGGGTCAGGCGGTCACCAGGGAACCGACCTTTTCTCCGCTAACCACGCGCAGGATATTGCCTGGCCGATTCATATTGAAAATGATCATTGGCAAATTATTGTCCTTGCACAGGCTCACCGCGGTGCTGTCCATAACCTTTAGACCGAGCCGGAGGATTTCCATGTAGGTAATTTGCTCAAATTTAACTGCATTCTTGGTAATAACAGGGTCCGCGTCGTAAATCCCTTCCACTTTCGTGGCCTTGAGAAGCACATCCGCCTTGATTTCCATCGCCCGGAGCGAAGCAGCCGTGTCGGTGGAGAAGTACGGATTACCCAAGCCGGCGGCAAAGATAACCACGCGCCCCTTTTCTAGATGCCGGATGGCGCGTCTGCGGATGTAAGGCTCGGCCACCTGGTTCATCTCGATGGCTGACATGACCCGGGTCTGGACGTCGCATTTCTCCAGGGCATCCTGCAGGGCAAGCGAATTGATGACCGTGGCAAGCATTCCCATGTGATCGGCGGAGACGCGATCCATCATTTTGGCTTGATCCGCGACGCCCCGGAAGAAATTACCGCCGCCAACGACGATGGCGACCTGCACGCCCAGTTCTCGAACGGCGAGAATTTCTTTGGAAATCTCATGCAACTTGGCTACGTCTACCCCGAAGCCACGGTCGGCAGCCAATGCTTCTCCCGACAGTTTGAGCAGCACTCTTTTGTACATTCATGCAAAGTATCGCACATCCATAATGGGCCACCGGCTTGGCCAGGATCGAGGCGTAACCGCCGTGCCTAAAGCGCCCGATTCATCGCGGGCCTGGATTGCGGACCGCTAAAAGCGCTCCTCCCGCGTAGGAATGCCGGGGCTCTGACGCAAAAAAACCTCTTACGCAAGAATCGGTCGCCCTCATGCAGTTGCACTTCACTCAGGGCTTGTGACTTTTTCGATTTTGCGGTCATAATTTGTGGCCGGAAAGCTGTGCAGGGCATCGGTCAGCAAGCATCGCCGAGGTCCTTCGACTCCGCGCCAAAGCGCCCTGTCAGTGGACAGATATGTGAGGCGCTGCGCTCAGCGATGACGCTTTGTCTAGGGGTGGAGAAAAACCCCCTCAGCGGCTGTAAAGCCGCTGACGCTGACCTGGCATAATGGCGGGGCTGAAGAGTGTGCGTGAGAACTCGGTCACCATCGACCAAGGATCGGGTGCCCCAGCCTTCGCGCTTTCTGCGAAGGGTGGGATAAGCAGAAGTTGCGGGGAAGGGCCTCGGGTGAAGAGCAGTGGCATCCCACCCTTCGCAAAGTACGCGAAGGATGGGGC
>JBARKD010000046.1:0-11846 GCA_049800615.1 Acidobacteriaceae bacterium
CTGGGACACCATCCCGGCCGAAGTGGAGAACCTCTCAATCGATGTGGGCGCGAACACCTTCCTGATTGCGTTTGACGCTCACCATCGTAATCGAGACATTGATTTTCGTTGGCATGCGACCATTCACGGCAGTGAGAACGGAAGCATCACTTACACCATGACCGGCGAAGCTCTGCGCGCTTTTCGCTACTGCCGGATTGGTTTTTGCGTGTTGCACCCCCCGGATCATGCCCCCTATCGTGGCACGACTCCCGCCGGACCCATTGGCGGCGAACTGCCGAAAACGATCAGCCCACAGCGTTACGAAGGTGGTCTCTATTTTCCGCTCTTCGACGCAGTTTCCAATTTGACGATTTCGCTCGCCGGCGGGGTCGAAGCCAGGTTCGATTTTGAGGGAGACCTGTTCGAAATGGAGGATCAACGCAACTGGACCGACGGATCCTTCAAAACCTACGGCACGCCGCTATCGCTGGGATACCCGCACAGCGCAAACGCCGGTCGGAATTTCGCGCAGCAAGTGAGCATCACGGTAAGCGGCCCCGCTTCCACATCGCATGCCGTCGCCGATACGGTGAACCTGTCGCTGGGAGTTCCACTCCGCAAGACGCTGCCTCGGCTAGGCCTCGGGATGGCGACGCATGACGCCGCCCTCTCCCAGACTGACGAGGAACTGCTCGGCGCGCTTCACTTGGATCATCTCCGTGTTGACCTGCACTTGAACGATCGGGACTTTTTGACGTACCTGGTGCGCGCCGAAGAGGAGTGCCGCGCAATCGGCTGCGGCCTTGAGCTCGCTTTGTTCCTTAGCGACGATGCCGGGCATGGACTCCTCGATCTGGCATCCCGCCTTCCTCTAACAGTGCCGGTGTCGCATGTTCTCGTCTTTCACCAACAGGAGCAGACGACCTCGCAGCATTGGGTACAGCGGGTACGCGACAGCATAGGGCCGAAGATCCCTGGAGTGGCGATTGGCGGAGGAACGAATCTGTATTTCGCAGAGTTGAACCGGGCGCGCCCGAATACGGCCGGGCTCGACCTTGTCGCCTACTCGATCAACCCGCAAGTCCACGCGGGCGATGAACGGTCTCTGGTGGAGAACCTCGAGGCGCAGCACGATACGGTAACCTCCGCGCGCACTTTCTGCGATGGCCTTCCCCTGGTGATCAGCCCAGTCACGCTCAAGCCGCGTTTTAACCCGGATGCTGTTGGCCCGGCCCCCGCCCCCCTCGACGGAGAACTCCCCAGTGCGGTCGATGCCCGGCAAATGTCTCTGTTCGCCGCCGCCTGGACATTAGGCAGCATCAAGCAACTTGCCGAAGCAGGTGCGGACTCGGTTACCTACTACGAGACAACAGGCTGGCGCGGAATCAAGGAAACTGATGTTGGCTCGCCGAATCCCGAATTATTTCTTTCTGCGCCCGGCCTGGTCTTTCCTGTCTTCCATGTCTTTGCCGATCTCGCCGCCCTGAAGACGGCGGAGCTGATTACCTGCTCCTCTACGCATCCGCTTCGGGTTCAGTCGCTCGCCCTGCGCGACGGCGCAAATATTCATTTGCTCGTCGCCAATCTCACTGCTGACACGCAAACTTGCGCCGTGCAAGAAATTAGCGGCGATGGCGCTCAAGTGCGTTCGCTCGACGCGAGCACCGTCTCGCACGCGACGGCTCAACCGTTCCAGTTTCGCTCTCAACATTTCCGAACGCCGATTTCGGGCTCGACCCTGACCTTGACTCTTGCACCTTACAGCGTTACCAGAATCGATTTGCCCGCAGCGAACGACTCAGGTCAGGGAAAGGAAAGATAGCGCCTGATATGTCGCGTCTTCTCGGTATCGATTTTGGAACCACCTCGTTCAAGGCCGTGGTCTATGACGAGCATGGGGCGACTTTGTCGAGCTCTCGTGTCTCGCCGCCGGACGAGCAGATTCTGGTCGATGGTTTCCGGGTTACGATGTGGCGGCCGGAGAAGCTTTGGGAAGCCGTGTGCGCCCTCATCCGGCAAGTTCTCGACCCTCTGCCGGATCGCGCGTTGGACGCGGTGGCAATCGCGGAGTTAGGCCTGGTCGGGTACCCGGTCGACGACTCGGGGAACGCGCTCTATGCCGGCGTGACCTGGATCGAGCCGACGGCGCCCACCTCTCGAGCTTTCCGTGATTGTGGCTTGGACGATGGCACGCTGTTCAGTTCCACGGGAAATCACCACAGCCCCATCTATCCGCCGGCGTGGATCACGTGGATGGGCGAACACGAACCGTCATACTCCCGCGGCATGACGCGATGGCTCAATGTCGGAGATTATGTCGCGTACCGGCTTTGCGGCGAAATGGCCCTCGATTATTCCATGGCCTCGCAGACCACGATGTTCGACCAACGGAGTCTGAGATTGCGCGCCGACTTGCTCGGCTCCATGGGTCTGAACGAATCTTTGTTCCCGGCTCCCGCGCTCGCCGGCACGCCGCTCGGCGGGGTTCGGCCTGACGCCGCAGCCGCAACGGGCCTGAGCCCCGGGTTGCCTGTGGTGCTGGGAGGAGCCGACTTCAGCTGCGGTGCGTACGCCGCCGGTTTCCTCGATGCTGGAGATGCAGCGATTCTGACCGGCACTTGGGAAATCGTAGTCGTGTGCTCTGACCAGCCTCAACTTGGGCCCCCATTGATGAAGTCCGGAGCTATCTGCGACGTGCACGTAGTACCCGGACGTTGGTCCACACGTATCGAGAACCTCTCCGGTGATGTGACGGAGTGGTACCGCAGGCTGATCAGTGAGCCTTGCGCGCCGGGCTCCCCCGAAGGCGACACGGGCTGGCAGCCATTGATCGAGTTGGCAGAGGCTGCGGATGCCGGGAGCAACGGCGTGATTTTTGTACCCCACGTCTTCGGCAGCTATGGGCCGCGCCACGATAGTCTCGCGCGCGGAGCATTTGTCGGGCTCTCCGGTTCGTGCGGCCGGCCGGAGTTGACCCGTTCTGTATTCGAAGGGCTCAGTTTTCAAACACGTCACGCACTGGAAGCGCTTATTTCCGGGATCGGTACGCCGCCTCGCCGGGTAGTAACCATGGGCGGGGGCGCCAAGAACCGTTTCTGGCTGCAGAACAAAGCGGACATCCTGGGGCGTGAGCTTGAGGTTGTGACCACTCCCGACGTCACTCCGCGAGGCGCCGCGATGATTGCCGGAGTCGGGGTGGGATTATTTCGCGATTTCCGGGAGGCCGCCGATCGATTTGCTTGCCCCAGCACCAAGATCTTGCCCAACCTTAAGCTGACGGAGTTTTATTGCAAGCTCTACGACGACGTTTACCGGCCAATGCTGGATGAACTTGCACCGTTTCATTCCCGGCTAGCCATTTCGCGGCCGCCCCGCATCGACGCGGACATGCGGGTAGCCCGGTGAACAAGAAATGATCAGAGGTAGCCTATGACGATACCCAAGATGCCGATCCCTGTTTCTCAAGTCGCGCTGGTTGTCAACGACCTGGAAAAATCCATGCGCGAATATTCCGAAACCATGAGCTGGGGACCCTGGACCATCTATGAGTACAAGACGCCGCGCCTGCACGACACGATCGTGCGCGGAGCCGCGCCCGATGCATTCACCTGGATCGGCGCCGAAACGCCCGTCGGATCCACCTACGTCGAGCTCCTGCAGCCGTTGCAAGGACACAGCATATTCCGTGAATTCATCGATCAGCACGGCGAGGGCCTCCACCACATCGGATACTGGGCCAAAACCATGGAGGAAGCCGAGAGCATCAAGCAGATGTTCGCATCGCGCGGCGTATCGGTTCTGATGAGTGCCTGGATCGATCAGGTCTATTTCTACTACCTGGATAGTTCGCCCATGATCATCGAGGTCTGGACGGGTGATCTCGACTCGCTCAAGGCGAGCCGGGTGTATCCATGATTGTTGATGGGGAGGCCTGAGTTGCCGCAATGGCTGCGTTACAGCCTCTTGGCGATACTGGCCTATGGAGTGTGGGGAGCGGTTTCGTCCCTGTCGAGCCAGCATGTGTCCCCCCTGACGCTGCAGATCGTCAGCACTATAGGTTTATTCCCTGTGACCCTGGTGCTGGCCTTTTCCAGGAAACTTGGCCAGGGCGCCAATCGCTCTCGGGGAATTCTGCTCGCACTGCTAACCGGAGTTATAGGGGGTACGGGCAACCTGACCTTGTATGAGAGCTTGCGGGTGGGCGGAGAAGCTTCCATTGTTTTTCCTCTGACCGGCATGTATCCGTTGGTTACGATCGTCCTGGCCAGATTGTTGCTCAAAGAAAGTCTGAACCGGATACAGGCACTGGGCATTGCGCTGGCTCTCGCCGCGGTTTATCTCTTCAGTGCACAGCAAAGCACGCGCGGATTTTCCGGCTGGCGGGATCTATTCTCTTCGTGGATGGCCTATGCCTTGTTGACGCTGCTGCTTTTTGGCACGTCGTGTATTACGCAAAAATTCGCCACCCGCTACATTTCCGACGAGCTTTGTACCATTTTCTTCACCATCGGATTCGTACCTCTCGCGATCGTGATCTGGGTGGCCGGCTCACCGCCATGGAATCTCAGTGTCAGGGATTGGGTCCTTGGAATCGTGGTTGGTCTACTCATGGCGACCGGCACCCTCGCTCTGTTTGCGGCGTTCCGGCGGGGGAAAGCTTCGGTTGTCGCGCCATTCGTTGCGCTCTATCCTCTGGTTACGGTCATTCTCGCTGTCGTCTTCCTCAACGAGCATCTTGACTCGATCAAAGTTGGAGCGATTGCCCTGGCGCTGATTGCGGGCATGGCCCTGAGCAAAGAAGGAGATCAACCGTCCGCTGATCTTAGTCATAACCCCGCTCAGTGAAGCTGCCACCCAAGAGGAACATGACCGACCGAGGACAAGCGCGATCACCTCTCGATTCCGCCTCGGCTCCCACCGAAACTGTGGGCGCTGCCGGCGGCAAAAAAACTCAATCCGGTCTGAAGCCCGTCCTCTCTTTGTGGGCGCTGGTCTTGTTCGGCCTCGCTTTCGTAGGCCCCACCGCGCCTTACACATTTTTCGGAGTGGGGGCGGTCCAATCGCACGGGCATTTCGCGATGGTTTACCTCATCGCGATGATCGCGGTCAGCTTCACCGCCGTAAGTTACGGGAAAATGGCCACGGCCTTTCCTGAAGCCGGTTCCACTTATGCTTACGCTTCCAGGGTGATTCATCCCGTGGCCGGTTACTTCGCAGGATGGGTGATGATCCTGGACTATCTCTTAATGCCTATGCTGTGCGTGATTATCATTGGCGCCACGTCGCATAAGCTGCTGCCCGCAATACCTTACAGTGCGTGGGTTATCGTCACTTCCCTGCTTATTACCTCCATAAACCTGCGCGGGATCGAGATGACTTCGCGCGCCACGACCATTTTCAACATAGTGCTTTCAATCTCGGTTCTCTGGTTTCTCGGGGCCGCCGTCTGGGCCCTTACCCACGGAATGGGACGTGGAACATTGGTTTCCCTGGAGCCCTTTTACTCGCCGGGTTTCTCTTTAAAAACCGTCATGGGAGCAACGCCGGTGGCAATGCTTTCTTTCCTGGGCTTTGACGGGATTTCGACCTTGGCTGAGGACGCCAAAGAACCGAAGAAGAATATCGCCCGCGCTACCATCCTGGTCTGCCTGATTGCCGGGCTGCTATTCATTCTGCAGACCTACCTTGGGCAACTGATCTGGCCCGATTCCAAGACCTTTTCCAACGTTGAAACAGCCTTCAGCGACATTGGCCGGAAGATTGGCGGCCCCGGACTTGCCTATCTCATTGTTCTTCTCGTCGTGGCTCAGGCTTGGGCTAGTGGAATAGCCAGTCAAGCCAGCGCGTCACGATTACTCTTTGGAATGGCGAGAGATGGAAGACTGCCGCGCTCTGTGTTCGGATATCTTGACCCTAGATTTCGTACGCCGACCTATAGCATGATGTTGATGGGTGGAATCGCCATGGTAGCGGGACTGCTGCTGGATCTGGATAAGGCGGCAGAACTGGTTAATTTTGGCGCCTGCGCAGGATTCATGATGGTGAACCTGTCCGTCATTGGATATTACTTTGTTCGACGGGGCGAACGCCGCGGCGCTAGCGCCTGGAAATACCTCGCCTCACCGGCGATCGGTTTTCTGGTGTGCTTATGGATATGGCTCAGCGTCTCGCCGCTCGCAATGAAAGTTGGCGCAGCCTGGAGCGGGGTCGGCGCCGTATATTTGATCGTCCTCATTCGGCGTCATGGTATAGATCTGACGATCTGACGACCTGACGGCCTGACGGCCAAAGCCCTCTGAGGAGGGCCGCCTCACAAATCTTTGCTCCCCGGCGCAGGGAGATTCGCACTCTTTAAGTCCAGCACGAGCACCCAATCGTTTCCGTCCGGCGGCCTAAAGGTCCGGGTTCCGCTATTGGTGAAGGTGCCAAGGTCTGTCGTTACTCCGCTTGAAGGGTTAAACCACCAGCCGTGGACGGCGCCTGAGAAATGGGACATCGCAATCTGCGGGGCCCGGCTATTGCCGAGCGGATCATAAGCAATGCAGGTCTGACCATCGGAGGTACAGGCGGCTACGGAAAGAGAAGTTCCCGAGCCGATGCCACCCGCCAGCACGGCATTGGAAGAATCTGGCGCCAGCTTCCAAAACTCGCGGCTTCGCATCAAGGCGCCTTGCCACTGCTGGGTTAGTGAGCCATTCGAAGCAAGCTGGCTTTGCCACGTTTGGCCCATGGTGTCTAATGGTCCCCCCATCGTCCAAATCGCATTGTTTCCAAACACTCGCCCTAACGTGCACCCCGATAGAACCGCCCAATAGGTTTCTTCTCTAACTGTCAACGCTGTCATCGAATGCTCGCCCTCGTAGAAGTCCTCAGCTGCAAATGCAGGCAGAGCACTGGATCGCGAGTAATTGCTCGCACAACGAGCTTGCATCGTAGGGTAGGAGCCGTAAACCCAGTTGAGGTTCATGGGTGTGGGTTGCGTCCAGGCATCCATCGTGGACTGCTCCCGGCATGCTTCGAGGGTAAGCAAAGAATGGGGGTCCGTCGACAGGATACCTTTGGCGAGATCGTTTAGTTTCTGGTAAACCCCACGCGCCGACGGGCAGGCATCACCGCCGAGCGACCAAATGATGTTGGGGTAATTCCTGTAACGTTTGCCAATCCACGCTCCATAGGCCGTCATCACGTCGTCGGAACTGCTCAGGTAGCTGGCTAAATAGCCATCTGTATTCTTTACCCCGACGAATCCGGGGTCCATGATGGCAACCATGCCGTAAGCCTCGATCCGCTGCAAGACGTGGTCGACATGCGCCCAGTAAGCGGTGTCCTCGTTGGTAAAGTCGGCTCCGTCAAAGGGGGTTTGGCCATAGAAGTTTTTCGGTGCGTTCGCCTGGTCTGTTTTGTCCACCGGTAATACCCACAACACGTTGAACTTGCGGGAAGCACGATCTTTCAAGTAGGCCTCGGCATCAGCATCGGAGGCCTGCACGAAAATAGTCTGCGGGCAATCTCCGGTCATGAACGTGGGCTTACCGGTCGACTGGTTCACGAGATACTTCCCCGTCGGATCAAGAGTCATAAGTTGTCGCGACTGATTTTCAGGTTGGCTCGCGGCCGAGGCCACCACCAGCGATGAGATCAGGAGAATCAGAACCAATAGCTGAAGTTTCATCGTTCTCCATTTCGGCAAATGTCAGCGTCGGCTATTGTGTCGGTCGTCGTTCAATTTGGTCCCTTACGAAGGAACTGTGGCCATTGCATCTGTGGTTCGCGCTCTGCGCTGGCTGTCAACTTCCCGCTGAATGAAGGCGATGGTTTCCTCTGAAATATCCAGCATCTGTTCGAATTCACCTTGCGGGGTGGTCAGGGGAGGCTTGAATTTAAGCACGTTGCTTCCCGAGCCGCCGAATTGCGTGATCAGCCCGTTGTCCATGGCAAACTCCCAGGCTTTTTTGCAAGCTGCGGTAGCAGCCACCTTTGTTTCGCGGCTCTCGACAAAATCAACACCGATGAACAGGCCGGGACCTCGAACATCGCCGATGACATCGTATTGTTCAGCCAATCGCTTGAAGCGCTCCGTCGCCTGCGCCCCGAGATCGCGAGCACGATCGGAAAGTTTTTCTTTTTCGACGATTCCCAGGACTGCTATCGCCGCCGCGGCCGCTAGCGGCTGGTTCATAAAGGTGAGCATATGCCAGGGCTCCGACTCCAATCCTTGCGGGACCAGGTCTTCTCGTGTGATAAAGGCGCCGATGGGAACTCCACCCCCAATCGCTTTTCCGATGACCAGGATATCGGGAGCCACGTGGTAGAGGTCGCACGCCCAGGTCGTTCCGCATCTGCATAGTCCTGTCTGTATTTCATCAACGATCAGCAGCACTCCCTTGTTGCGGCAGATCTGCTGCACTGCTTCGTAGTATTGCGCAGGATATACGCTGTGACCATTGGGCCCTTGCACGATCTCCATAATCAGGGCGGCAACATTTTCCGAGCTTGCTCGAGAGAGATCCGCTTCCAATGCCTGGGCCGCGGCACTCCAACTATCCGGCTGATCGCCGAGCAGCGGCCTGTATGCATCGCCGGACGGAACCTGGCGGAAATGAGGCCAGCGAATCGAGCCGGGAAGCCTATCCCTGTTGGCAGGCGAGCCACAGAGTCCCATGGTGGCGAGGGACTGTCCGTGATACGCGCCGGTGAGAGAAATGACTTCGGTGCGGCCGGTAATACGCATTGCAAATTTGATTGCCGCCTCAACCGCCTCACCCCCGCCGGCGCAGAGAAAGGTTTTCGTCAAGCCCTTGGGGGTGATGGAAGCCAACTTTGCGCAAAACTCGATCACCGGCACGCTGTCGTGCACGATGTTGACTGTAGGGAGTTTCGCCATTTGCCGGGCCACTGCTTCCGCGACGATCGGGTTCGCATGGCCGACCATGGCGGGGCCGGCTGAGCCTGACATCGTGTCCAGATAGGCCTTCCCGTGGATATCCCAAAGGCGCGAACCTTCCGCTCTCTCGAAAATACGCGATCCTTCCCGCCTCAGGGCGTTCAGAACAAATTCCTTCTCCAGTGCCTGGTAGTCCATCAGCTTCTCCTCAAACACGTACCCAGCCGGCCCGGACGAACCTCTGTCGTAGACGCGATCATGCTAGTCTCAAGCAACAGTGCCGACATTCTTGCCGCGGATCTGAAGTTTTGTCCCATGAGTCGCCGCGGAATGATCAAGACGGGCGATCGCCGTTGATCTCCCGGTTAAACTCGAGTACATACCGCGGGTTACGACCCCGACCTTCTTGTCGCCCATGTAGACTTCGTCGCCCGCATCGCTCGCCCTGTCACCAGCACCCCGTACGCCATGGATTTTGCAGCGCTCGTTTCCCTTCACCCCACAGTGCATCGGAGCACCACGAAATTCCACCTTGCCAGGCGTAACTGTAAAATCAAGTCCTAACTCCCATAATTTGTCGCCAGTGCGTGGAATCTCACTTACATGTCCCGCGTAAAACTATTGGCGGGAGAAAAGCTGGTCCATCTCATGGTCTAACCACTTGGGAGACAAGTAGTACTGGCGAGAGAAACTTGTAAATACGTCCGGCATATTGAGCGACGATGACAAATTCAGCATCGCGAGTCCTCCGGAATTTTGATTTGAGGGATTCCCAGGAAATGATTATTGGATACAGTAGGACATCTTTTGCCATCACGTGTCAACATTCTTTTCGCAAGAAGAACTGATTTGGACTAAGCTGCGATTTAACGTTTTCGAGAGTCTGCGTTGGTCCAGCGAGTGCCCGGCAGGGCGAGCCAGAGGCGACTCCGGAAGACTCGAACGCTGTCGCTTCTATCTTTTATCGTGTTTTACTGTAGCAGTCTGCCAGTTTAAGCATACTATGGGCCGACTGACAGATGATAAAAGCTGATATACGACAGACGACGTCTATCGCCGCGATCGATCGATACCGAAAACTGCTCACCGCAATCGATAAGGAAGGCACTGGCAGTGGTGGGCGCTGCTTTGGAGCTGTGGGCAAGATTGGGCATCGGTGAACGGGGGAAAGAGTCTGGAGATCAGATGCGGAAAAAGATGCTATCCGGCCTGGTACTGGAATAGAGCATAAATCGCGCCCAATCCAGAAGTTCAAAACGGCTCCCGTTTAAGGCTGGTAACCATGAAGGAAGCAGTCGACACCTTCCTTCACTCTTTGCCGGATCTCGACTTTGCTGGGTTTGGGTCGACCGCAACGGGTAGCTGCCCAGATCATCTCCGCGGCAACGAGATCAAGGAACTGACGGGCGCCGACTGCTGTATCCATCTTGCGCAGTCTCCCTCTCGCCATTTGTTCACTAAGGTAACCAGCAAGAGAGGCACGCACTCGTTCGCGGCCATCTGCGCGCAAGTTCTGTATTAATTCGGGAAATCGCTCCCTTTCCATCGTCATAATGCGCTGAAAGGCAATGGACCCGGAGGACAGGACGCGATCGAGGAACAGTTCACCGAACGCAGCCAAAGCCCTTTCCGGCGGCTCATTGGTGAGCAGGACGGCTGAAAGTTCGGCCGCAATGAACTTCGCCCCGCGGATCACCACCGCGCGGAATAAATTGTCCTTGGTCGGGAAGTGACGGTAAAAGGTCTCTTTGGAGGCCCGGGCATGGCGCGCAATCTCGCTCATGCTGGTGGCCTCGAACCCACGCTCCATAAATAATTTGCTCGCCGCGTCGAGCAGCCGATTGGTGACCCGTTCGGCG
The DNA here is from genome assembly GCA_049800615.1 of Acidobacteriaceae bacterium. GTDB lineage: Bacteria > Acidobacteriota > Terriglobia > Terriglobales > Acidobacteriaceae > PALSA-350. The sequence goes on from JBARKD010000046.1 coordinate 10,726, forward strand.
CGTATTTCTGACTTCGTGCGCTCAGATTCTTGCAGGGCGGTACTCTCACGAGCCATAGGGCCAAAGTACATTTCTCTTTGCATCTTTTTCTAACCTGCTGAGTCTATCATTTCATCCGTACCGAACGTTACGTTTCGTGCAATACTTTTTTTGAGCCCGGCGGCAATATCACTCCGACAGACAGCGAAGGAACCAATCATGAGCACTGCTGAAAAGGCCGAATTTACACCGCCGCGATCTGCCTCTAAGCGCCGTCGGTGGACATGGCTGGTGACGATTGCCATTGCAGCAGTGATCGTAGCCGGTGTGGTCCGCGGCATACGGAAGAGCGAGGCTGATAAGGCCGCGGCGGTAGAGCCACCACCGGTTCCAACCGTCAAAACCGAAATCGCGCACCTGGGATCGATCGGATATTACGTGTCCGCGCTGGGAACCGTCACTCCCGTGGCAACGGTGAACATATATAGCCAGGTAAACGGACAGGTGGTGGCGGTCCATTACGTCGAAGGCCAGATGGTCCGTCGCGGCGAGCCGCTCATCGAGATCGATCCCCGGCCCTACGAAGCCCAGTTGAAACAAGCCCAAGGCACCTTGCAGCGCGATCGTGGTCTGCTGGCGCAAGCGGAGATGGATCAAGCCCGCTATAAAGAGGCCTATGACCAGCAGGCAATCGCTGCCCAGACCTACGAGGACCAGAAGCAGCTGGTCGAACAGGATCGGGGAACGGTGCAGAACGACACCGGAGCAGTGGAATACGCCCAAGTGCAGCTTAGCTACTGCCACCTGACATCGCCTATCAATGGCCGGGTCGGCCTGCGTCTGATTGATCCGGGAAACACAGTATTTTCCGGCGGTTCCAATCCGCTGGTCGTCATTACCCAGTTGCAACCGATCACCATCGTCTTCAACGTCGCCGAAGACGATCTGGCGCAGGTGCGAGACCAGATCCTTCACCGAACCGGCCTCACCGTGGATGCCTTCGATCGATCCCAGCAGACAAAGTTGGCTACCGGAAAGCTGCTCACACTCGATAACCAGATTGACACTTCTACCGGCACAGTGCGTTTTCGGGGCCAGTTCGAGAACGCCGACCTCAAGCTCTATCCCAACCAGTTCGTCAA
>JBARKD010000047.1:0-2394 GCA_049800615.1 Acidobacteriaceae bacterium
GCCAAATACTCCTCCCCACTGGGGAAGAAGATTCAGGACGAAGCGGTGACCCCGAACGTCGTGGTCGCGTCCAGCCAGGACGTGGACAACACCACGGAAAAGAAGCCGGACGATCAACTCACCAAGGCTCTTGACATCCTGAAGCAGAAAAGCGCCTGATTTAAACGGGGCCCCATTGACTGAGCAAGCTCCATCTCCGGGCAGCGCTCGTTTCCGCCCTCCCGGCCAGTCTGGCTTCGCGCCCATGAAGCTGGCCGGCAACATCACTTTCCTGGTTTTTCTCGCTCTGGCGATCGTTGCCGGGTCCCTGACCGGCCTGATGCTGATCTACACGGTCGATCTGCCGCAGATTGCCGACCTGGAACGCTATCGTCCCATCACTTCAACCGACCTGCTGGACGTGCACGGGCGCGTGTTCGGCTCTTTCGCACTGGAGCGGCGCATCGTTGTCCCCTACGAGGCGATTCCATCCGTCCTGCGCGAGGCGGTGATTTCGATTGAGGACAAGAATTTCGAGAGTCATTGGGGTGTCAACCTGTTCCGTGTGCTGGGCGCCGCCTATCACGATTTGACCTCGACCGGCCGCACCCAGGGCGCCTCAACGCTTACCATGCAACTGGCGCGCAATCTCTTCCTTTCCAGCCAGCAAACCTTCGGACGCAAGCTGCAGGAGGTTTTTCTTTCCATTCAGATTGAACGGGCCTTTACCAAGGAGCAGATTTTTACCCTCTATGCCAACCAGATCTATCTGGGGCAGGGGGTTTATGGCTTCGAGGCGGGAGCGGAGTATTACTTCAGCAAGCATGCGCGTGACCTGACACTTCCGGAAGCGGCGCTGCTAGCGGCCTTGCCCAAGGGTCCAGTGGCCTATTCTCCGCTGACCAATCCCGATCGCGCGTTTCGCCGTCGCAATATGGTCATTAACTCCATGCTGGAAGATGGGGTGATCACTAACGCGCAGGCCAACGCAGCCAAGGCCGCTCCGCTTGGACTGCATATCGAGCCGCCGTCCAACAGCGTCGCGCCCTGGTTCGTCGAGGACGTGCGTCGAGAGTTGGAGCGCCAGTTCGGCAGCGAGCAGGTGCACGAGGAAGGCCTGCGCGTCTATACCAGCCTGGACCTCGATCTGCAACAGGCAGCCAATCGCGCAGTCTTGAGCGGGCTGTGTGCCCTCGAGCGCCGGCACGGCTGGAAAGGCAACCTGCTTAACGTAATCGCGGCCGGAGAGTCGCTGGATGATTTTCGTCATCCGGATTGGCGTCAGCCTACCGGGCCTGGCTCCTACGTGCATGCCCTGGTCACCAGTGTTCTGCCTTACCAGGTCACCGCTCGTATAGGCCAGCAGCAAGTCTTTCTTGGTCCGGATGATTTTGCCTGGACCAGGCAGCGGGATGCGGAGAATTTCCTTCATCCCGGGGATATCATCTACGTTCACATCCTGCCGTCATCCGATTCGAACGTGGTGCTGCATGCTCAGCTGGAACAGGACTCCGGCTTGCAGGGATCGTTGCTGGCGGTGGATAACGCCTCCGGCGAAGTGCTGGCCATGGTGGGAGGCCGCGACTTCAACCTCTCCCAGTTCAATCGCGCGATTCAGGCCGAGCGCCAGACCGGGTCTTCTTTTAAGCCCTACGTATACACCGCCGCGGTGGAGCAGGGAGCGCGTCCGGGCGATCCGATTGTCGATGCTCCTGTTACGTTTTCCACCCCGGTGGGTCCATACACGCCGCACAACTACGACGACACATTTGAAGGTACGGTGTCCCTGGTGCACGCTTTTGCGGACTCGCGGAACATTCCCGCAGTGAAACTTGCCGAGCGTGTCGGCATGCACAAGGTGATCGACGTGGCTCACCGGTTTGGCCTCGGCAGCACAATTCCACCTTTTCTGCCGGTGGCGCTTGGTTCCGTGGAGGCGACCCTGCAAGAGCAGGTTTCGGCTTTCAGCAGCTTCCCCAACGATGGCGTACGCGTGGCGCCGCACCTGATACGTAAGGTCACCAACGCCGACGGGCTCGTTCTGGGGGAGAGCCCGGCGACTGTAGCTGAATCCACCAGCATGAAAACCGCGCGCATTATGATGACCTTTCTCAAATCTCCCATGCAGTTCGGGGGCACCGCTTCGGATGCGTCCGTGCTGCACCATCCTCTTGGGGGCAAAACAGGAACGACCAGCGACTTCGTGGATGCCTGGTTCATTGGCTTTTCGCCTTCGGTTACCTGCGGGGTGTGGGTGGGGTTCGACGATCGCCAGTCGATTGGGGACAAGGAGAGCGGTGGGCACGCGGCGCTCCCGGTGTGGATCGATTTTATGAAGGTAGCCATCGTCGACCACCCCGACGAGCATTTCCCGGGCGACGTGCGCCAGCCGCCTCCGACGGTCATTGCCAGCAC
>JBARKD010000048.1:0-6432 GCA_049800615.1 Acidobacteriaceae bacterium
GTTCTCTTTCATGGAAAAGCAGCCTTTCGCCTACCCCACAAAATTGTCGTCCCGACCGAAGCGTAGCGCAGGGACCTGCTGTTCTCTTTCATGGAAAAGCAGCTTTCGCCTACCCACAAAATTGTCATCCCGACCGAAGCGTAGCGAAGTGGAGGGACCTGCGGTTCTCTTTCATGGAAAAACAGCTTTCGCCTACCCCACAAAATTGTCGTCCCGACCGAAGTGGAGGATCTGCAGTTTACTGAACCGGCGATAGATCTTTATGGAACCATCGGTTCGCACGCAGACTCTAACAGCCCCAGCTAACCTTTCTTGCGGCTTTTTGCGCTTTTGGCTTTCCGCCGCGCGGCTTTTTCCCGTCGCGTCGCTTCTTCCGGCGAATACATGGTAGTGCGGCAGATGCTTGCTCCGCAGTAGCAGCGAGCCTCGTCTTCATCCCCGCCGTCGTAGAGATTGTAATCGTAGGTGAGCTCTTCTCCCGGTTGGATGCTGCGCAGGGACGTAATCCAAACCCGCCCGCGAATCTCGTCCGTCTCGCAGTTGGGGTCGCAGGAGTGGTTGATATACATGGCCATGCCGTGACCGTTGATCACCTTGGACCCGTCGCCAATCCCAAACAGATACGTGAGCTTGGAATCTTTGTACAGCTTGTCTGCCTGCCTCTTGCTGATCCGGGGTCCGGTATATTCCACCACCCTCACCCCCTTGGGAATACGAGAAGTCGTGTAGCACCCGGCAGCGTGGATCGAGGAGGAGCGAATCATCAAGGCCATGTCAGATTTTTAGCAAGATTTCCTGTGGGAAAAGAGGGGGGCGATTAGCCTCCCGCTTTCCCGACCTTGAATCTGCATCTATCAAAAAGAGACGTGGGAAAGGTGGGCTGCCTCCTGCTGGAAGAGCTGCGGTCCGCGGGTCTAAACTGGGAATAGCTAACGATGCGTCGCTCACCCCTTATCGTCGCTTCGATCGCCGTCATGCTTTCGGCCCCGGTCTTCGCGCAGCAGTCAGGGCAAGCAGTCCCTGACACGCCGCAGCCGCAGTCCCAAAAGAAACCTGCGCCTAAACCCAAATCCACCCAGGGCGCGAACGATACCGCGAACGATAAAAAGGCCAGCGATAGCAAACCGTCCGGGAAGGACGATAACGCCTTCCCCGAAGATGTCTCGAAAGATGCGGCCGCCAAGGCTGCGGGCTCGTCTGACTCCGCTCAGCAGGGCAACGGCCAGGGGGCGAACCAGAAAAGCGGCGAACATTCCCCGGCTTCCGACAATCCTTTTCCCGAATCCGAATCCAAGGCTGCGGCGGATTCCGGGAGTTCGCAGAAGAACGGCCAAAGCTCCACGGCGACCGACAATCCTTTTCCCGAGGCTGAGTCGAAAGCGGCTGCCAAAGCCGCCGGCAACGACTCTGAGCCTGCGGCTCCTGTCCACGATGTCCCTCCCGGCGTCAGTTCGAGTTCGAGCGGGTCCACCAGCATGGAGGATATTGCGCCCGCCAGCCCGGGCAAGGTTGAACCCGACCCGGGCAGAGCGAAGAAGGATGCGGAGGTCGGAGGATTCTATCTCAAGGGAGGCGATTACCAGGGAGCGCTTTCCCGCTTCCAGGACGCGATGACTTACGATCCGACCAACGTGGACGCGATCTTCGGTCTTGCCGAGGCCCAGCGCATGCTCAAGAAAGACGCCGACGCGGCACGGAATTACCAACTTTACCTGGACATCGTTCCCGACGGTCCCAAATCCAAGCAAGCCCTCAAAGCGCTTAAGGCGCTCGTGGCGTCCGGCTCGGGGGGTTAAGTACTTCGGCGTACCCGCAACCACCAAAGTGGTAGTGCCATCGATGGTGCAATCAATGTTTTCTATGTCTTCAAACGAATTGCATGTTTTACACTTCCGCGAGGACTGGGAGTTGCCTCCACAACTCCCTCAAGGCGCCCCCCATGCACCCGGTGCTCGAAAGGGTTGTTTGCCAGATTGCAGTGGAACTGAACGGCGCAGATGCCGAGACGACCCAGATCCATCCCCTGGGGCTTATTCATAAGTGGAACGCTCAGCAAATCATTGAGCACCTGATTCTTGGATACCGCGAGACCACCCGCCAGCTGGAAACGCGGTTGAGCAAAGGGCACCGGCCCCGCAACGTGGACCGAACCTCGCTTCAATGGCTGCTCCAATTGATGATTCTCAGTTTTGGAAAGCTTCCCAGTGGGGTCCCGGCTATGGAAGAGACCATGCCTGCTCCGGGAAGATTCGGAGCCATGAGCGGACGTCAGCTTGACGAACTCCTAAGGCAGGAAATGGAAGCTTTGGACTCTGCTCTGGATCGCTGCCGGCGCAAGTTCGGCATGGAGCGGGTAGCCCATCATCCGCTGCTTGGACCGTTGCGGGTCGATCAGTGGCGGCGCTTCCATGTCGTGCACGGATTGCACCATCTCGCTCAGGTGCGGGCAGTGATCCAGGAAGTAGCTCCGGCGCCTGTTCCCGTCAGAACGGGCGGTACGAGCCTAGTGAAAGAGCTGCAAGTACCAATCCAGCGTCCTCTGGCCTAGGAAAACGCTGTACAGCCCAGCCACGCTGAGCATGGTGCCAAAGGGAACAGGCATGAGGCCGGGCGCCAACTGATCGCTTTTTTGCTGGCTGCGGCTTAGCAAGATCATTCCCACTCCGTAAAGCGCCCCCACGATCACGGCCAAAAACAACACCAGGGACGTCTGCGCGAGTCCGAGCCATGACGCGAGCATGGCCAGCAGCTTGACGTCGCCCAGCCCCATGCCTTGGTGGCGGCGGGCCAGCCAATAGGCTCCCGCGATGAGCAACAGGAGCGCAGCCGCCAAGGCTGCGGCCAGTGCCGACCTTCCCGCTCCGCTCACACCCGCCCTCCAACTCCAGGTTTCCCCTTTCAGGCCAGTACGTAAGCCGGCAAATAGAATTCCGGCGCCAAGCCCAGGCAAAGTGAAGCGGTCGGGGAGTAACAGGGTTTCTGCATCCATCGCGGCGAGCCCCAGTAACAGGAAGCAGAGAAGCGCCCAGCCGGCGGCGATCCAGCCCAGGCCAAATCTCATGCAACACATAAGAAAGAGTATGGAAGTGATTGCTTCAACAGTGGGATAGCGCCATGATATTCGGCCGCCGCAGGCTCGGCAGCTGGCTCCCAGCAGCAGCCAGCTCACCACCGGGATATTGTCCCAGCTGGCGATCGGATGGTCGCACTGGCGGCAGTGCGATCGCGGCCAAACGACAGATTCACCCACGGGCAGCCGGATAATGCAGACATTGAGAAAACTGCCTGCCAGCAGTCCGAACAATCCGAAGAGGAGACATAGCGTCATTGCTTAAGAGAAGTTTCGCATCGTTTACAGTGTTCTCATGAGTTTTGAACGCGACGCGGCCAACGATTCGGCTGAACTTTTTACCGAAGCGGTGAACATCATGGCCCGGCTGCGCGGTCCTGACGGCTGTCCCTGGGATCGTGAGCAGAGTTTCGACAGCATCAAGAAATATACCCTCGAGGAAACCCACGAAGTTTTCGACGCCATCGAGCGGCGCAATTGGACGGATCTCAGCGCCGAGCTGGGTGATCTTCTGCTACAGGTGCTCTTTTATGCGCAAATGGCGAGCGAAGCCGGTTACTTCGATATTTCAGACGTGATTAGCGGCCTAAACCGGAAGCTGATCCGCCGCCATCCTCATGTCTTCGGGGACGAGGCCTCCCTGGCCGCGGGAAATGCCCTGGAAACCCCTCTGCCCACCGAAAACATCGACTCGTCGCAGGTCTTGCGCAACTGGGATGCGATTAAGCAAGCCGAGAAGGGCCCGGTTTCTGAATCTGCGCTCGAGGGTATTCCGCGGTCACTACCGGCGCTCGCGGAAGCGGCAAAGCTGGGAAGCAGGGCCCACAAAAGCGGCTTCGACTGGCCTGATGTCGAAGGCATCTTCTCCAAGCTGCGGGAGGAGACCAACGAACTTCGCCAGGCTATTGCGGCTCCGGTTCCCGTCGCGGAAGAGGTGATCTCCGAAGTTGGGGACATGCTTTTTACCATGGTCAACCTGGCCCGGCATCTGAAGGTCGAGCCGGAATTTGCCCTGCGCCATACCAACGGCAAATTTCGCCGGCGCTTTGCTGCCATGGAAGCTGCCTCCCCCCTGCCCCTGGAGACCCTGACGGCGGAGCAGTTGGAATCTCTATGGACTCGCGCCAAACGCGCAGAGACCTCGGCTGCTTCGACTTCGTCCGCTTCTAAATGAACGCGAGCTCGATCATGATCCGGCCCTGCGAGAGCTTCGAGGAGCTCGGCGACTGCGTGCAGCTGCAAAAAGACGTATGGGGCTACCCGGACCGCGATGTCATGCCGCGCCGGGTTTTTGTGGTTGCGCAAAAAATCGGCGGCCAGGTGATCGGGGCCTTCCATGGGCACGCGCTGGTGGGTTTTGCCCTGGCGCTCCCCGGGATATCTCGTGAAGGGCCCTATCTCCATTCCCACATGCTCGCGGTAGACCCTGTCTATCGCAACCGGGGGATCGGCCGCAAGCTAAAGCTGTTTCAGCGCGAAGAAGCCCTGGGGAGGGGAATCCGGCGCATGGAATGGACATTCGATCCGCTGGAGATCAAAAATAGCTTTCTCAATATCGCGAAGCTGGGAACCATTGCCCGGCGTTACGCAGCGAACTTCTACGGCATCTCGTCGTCTCCCCTGCACGGCCAGGTTCCCACCGACCGGCTATACGCCGAGTGGTGGCTGGACAGCGATCGTGTTTGCGCCATCCTAGATCGCGACCGTACGTCCGCTGCGCTCGTTGTGCAGGAGGAGATTGCGGTGCCTTCCCAAGTCGCCCAGTGGAGGCATACGCATGAAGACCAGGGCCGCGTTCTTGACATCCAGACGCGGAATCGTGAGCATTTTGAACAGGCGTTTGCGCGCCACCTGGCCGTAGTTGGCTTTAGGATGGACGAGCAGGGCAACGGGATTTTCCAACTCGGGCGATGGCAGGAGCCGGGGTAGCGGGGAGACCCGCAGGTTCTTTTCAACCACTACAACCGATAGCGGACAGGTGCTGATGAAAATTGAATCGATTATCCTGCGCGAACTCAGCATGACGCTGGTTCATCCTTTCGCCACCAGCTTCGGTGAAACTCGGGAGCGGCGGGTGCTCCTGGTAGAGGTCCGCGGCGAAGGGGTTTCCGGCTGGGGCGAGTGTACCGTTGGCGAACACCCCTACTTCAACGAAGAGTCGACGGATACCGCCTGGCTGACGATTCTGCAGGAGCTCGGTCCGCAGCTCACCGTCGCGGAGAATCCGACACCAGGGAAGTGTGCCCATATCTTTCGCAGCGTCCGGGGCAATCGCATGGCCAAGGCGGCTCTCGAAAACGCTGTCTGGGATCTCGAAGCGCAGATACGCCACGTTCCCCTTCATGAGCTTTTGGGAGGTATCCGCGAGACCATTCCCTGTGGCGTTTCCATCGGCATCCAGTCCTCCATCGAAAAGCTGCTGGAAAAAGTAGAAACAGAGGTCGCCGCGGGCTATCAGCGGATCAAGCTGAAATGCAAGCCAGGCCTGGATGTAACCATGTTCGAGGCGGTTCGCAAACGATGGCCTGATATTGTGCTTAGCTGCGACGCCAATTCCGCCTATCGCCTGCGCGATGCCGATCACCTGGTCGAATTTGACCGATTTAACCTGCTGATGATCGAGCAACCGTTGTGGGCCGATGACTTTTACTTCCACGCTATGCTGCAACAGCGCCTCAATACCGCCATTTGCCTGGACGAATCCATCCGCAACCGCCGCGATGTCCTGGCGGCCATCGAGATGGAATCCTGCCGCATCATTAATGTAAAGCTCGGCCGCGTGGGGGGATTCAGCGAGGCTATCGCGATCCACAACGCGACCATGGAGCGGGGGATTCCCGTCTGGTGCGGTGGGATGCTGGAAAGTGGCATAGGCCGTTCTCACAACATCGCCTTGTCGACACTGGAAAACTTCTCATTGCCCGGGGATGTTTCCGCATCCAAACGCTATTGGGCTGAGGACATTATCGAACCCGAAGTAACCGTATCTTCTGCCGGCGAGATCCAGGTGCCAAAAACTCCCGGACGCGGCTTTGAAGTACGCACCGACCTTATCGAACGGCTGACCGTCCGCAAAGAAGAGATCAAAGCCTTAGCGCTGGTCTCCTGAGCCAATGGAGATGAAATGACCCCGCAGGAACAATCGATGGTGAACGACCTTATCGGTCGTATTGAACAAACACCCCTCACAGAGAAGGATCCGGAAGCTGAGCAGTTGCTGAATCAGAGGCTCGGCCGCAATCCTGACGCCCTGTATGTGCTCGCGCAAACAGTTTTGGTACAGAAATATGCTTTGGAGCAAGCCCAGGCGCAGCTGACCCAGCTTCGGCAGCTTCAGCAAACGCAGACGCGGCAGCCGGCTC
>JBARKD010000049.1:0-1749 GCA_049800615.1 Acidobacteriaceae bacterium
CCCACGCCTCGAGCAACGCTTCAGGGATATACTTCGAGTTCTTGTTGCGCCGAGCCCATTCCCGCAACCGCGTAGAACGCACGTACTGATCGGGGGTCAATTTGAATTCCTTCACGACTTGTTCGAAAGAAGTGACAGTCGGGACCACCGGGCCGATAGGCTCCGGCTTACCCCAGTTGGGATTACCACGTCTTTTTGCCATTTGATCCGTTATCCTCTTGGGGAGATGAACAATACAACACTGCGCTGCGGCTTGAGCGTTCTGTACAGTACTTGCCGCTAATACGTGTCAAAGTTCTTATTTTAAGGAATTTTTCTTCAAAAATCAATAGCAAATCGCGCTATGTGATTGAGTCTTAAACGTTCACGGCAATTTCTCTGCTGCAACCTATCCGGTTACAGTCAACTCCAACTGGAGTAGTTCATCGCGACAGCGAAAGGTGGATGTTCATGAACGTAGTTCGATATTGGGCAGTTTTTGCTCTGGGCGTGGCCGCAGGCGCGGCCGCAGCACTCATTTATGCGCCGCAAAGCGGGGCACAAACCCGTAAGCATTTGAGACGCCGCCTGGAGGATGCAAGCGATTACATCAAGGACACAAGCGACGACCTGAGCAAGCACGCAACCCGTGTATACAAGCAGACCAGGGACGTAGCCAGCGATGTAGCGTCGCGCGTAAGCTCCGTGGCCGGCAATGTCAGCACGGCGGCCAGCAATATCGCAGACAAAGTCGGAGACATGGTTTAACCCGTCCGCGGCTACCGTGGCTTCGCTTTCTGCCTTTTCTGCGAACCGGGGCCCTTCATTGCACCACCGCTAGGTCTCGAGCAGCTGCGCCGCGGCACGGTAGCCAGAGCGCAGGGCGCCATGAACCGTGCCCCAGTTGGAGCTGGTGTCGGAGTGCTCGCCCGCGACGAACAGTGTTGCCTCTACCGGAACTGAGAGTGCATCCGCGGCGCCGAGCGCCCCGCGCGGAATATAGGTGTATGCCCCGAGGCTGTGGGCGTCGGAGCGCCAATCATGCTGGCGCCATCCCAATAAGTGCGTGTGCAGATCATGACCAAGCAGGCGTGAGAGGGTTGCCAGGCCGGTCTCAGGCAGTTGTTCCTGGTTCATACGAAGGGCCTTGCGCCCAGCCAACCAGCCGGTGAGCATCCCGCTTGGCATCGGGTTCGTGGTCCACCAGGTAGGCGGCGTGGCGTCCGGGATAAACACGAAGCCCGCGTCTTTCATTTCTGAGTGAGACAGAAAGTCCGGATCGAATTCGTACACAACCCGTTCGGCGGGTCCCATGACGAGGCGATCCGCCGCCGCAAGAAAATTTACCGGCTCAGGGAAAAATGCGACACTTCTCGCCTGTAACACGCCCAGAGGCAAAGTGATGACAGCAGCGGCTGCCTTTAAGCCAAGACCGGCCGTGGTGGCGACTTCGATCGAACCGGCCTTCCAGGTGATGGACTGCACCGGGTTTGAGGGAACCCATTCCCCGCCCGCAAGAAGGAACTTGTGCAGCAGAAACTCCGGAAGCCGCTGATAGCCTTCCACAATGCGGAACACCCGGTCTCCTGAAGTCTCATCTTCAGCCAGTTGCTGCCGGGCAAGAGAGCGGACGCTGATACGATCTGCCTCGGCTGCATTAAAGCCTTCGACGTAGTTCGTTGCCCAAGCCGCGGATGCGGGCTTGAAATCATGCAGTGCAAGGAATTCGGCGAAGCTGAGATCCTTCACTGACGGATCCACTGACCGATC
>JBARKD010000050.1:0-3440 GCA_049800615.1 Acidobacteriaceae bacterium
GAAAATTTGAGCTCGACAATCTCCTTTCTGAAACACGTATCCTCACGCTGACTGGGAACGGCGGTATTTACCAGACCTATCACTTCATTCCGGTAGGCGATGGAAACGTCTTCGGGCAAATCGGAGATAACCAGCTAGGCCTCGAATATATGGGGCACTCTGCAAACGACCGTACACGTGTCTCCGCAGCCCTCCTCAGTTCAAACGATGGGAACGTGAATCTGATTACCGGCGCCAATTCGTATACCGGCTTTTTTACGGCCAGCCAGGCCTTCGACGCCGGCAAACTAGGAGTGGAACGTCTCGGGTTCTACGCTATGGTGGGTGATGCCGCTACTTACTACCCGACCTCCGGTGGCGTTCCCATACCCGGTTCTGGAGTTGGCAATAAAGGTTTCAGTCGCGAGGGGTTTGTCGGACAATTCTACTTTGGCCAACACTTTGATCTACAGGTTGTGACTCAACACGGTTCGGATAACGCGTGGTTTGGGCAAGGGTATGGCGCCCCCATTGCCCCGGATGGCGATGGTGGGGCAACTTGCACCGCTGCGCCATGCCCACCCAACAATGTGCCGGGGACAACTCTTCCAGCAGGGGCGCAGGCGCCCACGTGGAACGGTGCTACGTTCGAAGCTCACTATGTTTACAGTCCGCAGCTAATTTTCATCGGCCGGTATGAACTGGAACGAATGTCGCAACAAGCCAACGGGCCGGGCTCACTGACTCCTTCCCCGTCGAATCTGGGAAACATAACCAGTTACACGGTCGGTTTCCGCTACAACCCATTTATGACCAGCCGCGCTGGCTTTGCCTGGCACAACGAGTACAACTGGCTGCACTACGACGGAGTGGCTCCCGACGGCTCGAACCTGAACACCAGCGAGTTGCTGATGGGATTTGACTTCGATTTCTAAAGATCATTCTTAGAGAGGGACAGACATGCGGACTAGATTGCGAATGTGGGCGCTTTTGACGGGTGCTTTGGCTTTGGCGCTGCCGATCCCTTCCTGGGCGCAGCTCACGACTTCTCAGCTGCAAACCTGGTTGAATTCGCCGGCGGCCAGCAGTCACGTCGGCAATATGACCGGAAATGCAAAGGCTGGTGCCGCACCTTACCGCCGCTACTGCGTTGGCTGTCATGGCCCGCTGGGCGATGGTAACGGCGAAAACGCCCCTTACATGCAGCCGCCCATGTATCAACAGCCGCGCGACTTTCAACTGGGCGTCTTCAAATGCCGTTCCACTCCGACCGGCACTTTGCCTAGCGACCAGGATCTTTTCGACGCCATCACCCGCGGCTTTGACCGCACCAATATGCCGCCGTGGAACACTTTAAGCAAACAGGAGCGCGTCGACCTCGTGGCCTGGGTGAAGCACTTCTCTCCACGCTGGGCGAATGAAAAGCCAGGAACGCCCATCACGATTCCGCCTGAGCCGGAGGTTACGGGCGATCGAATTAGGGCAGGCCGTGATGTCTTCGCCAGAGTGCAGTGCTGGAAATGTCACGGAGTGCAGGGCATGGCGAATGGTCCCTCGGCTGCAACTTTAACCGATGATCTCGGCCGTCCGATCGCGCCCTTCAACTTTACCGACGGTACCCGCCCGAAGTGTGGCGATTCCGATCGGGATATCTACAGGATATTTATGACCGGATTGGACGGCACTCCAATGCCATCCTTTGCCGACAATATTAAGCCAGATGAAGCGTGGGATCTCGTTTTCTATCTGCGAGCGCTTATGGCCCAGCACAGCAAAGAAAAAGAGATGGCCAAAAAGCTTGACCTGAAACCGGTCGACCCCAATGCACCAGCGGGCCAACAGTAGAGCCCGAAACGGCATCGCAAAGGCGGTTCAACTTCGCAGTTGTGGAAGGAGAGATTTTCAATGATTAAGCGAAATAAATTGATGGCCGTGCTCTCGACGACGGTTCTCGTCGCTTGCAGTGCGCTCTTTCTCGGACAGAAAGTGAACGCCGCTGGCGAAGGCAAAATTACCGGGACCGTTAAACTCGACGGCACTGCCCCGCACATGAGGGGGATCGACATGTCGAAAGATCCCTATTGCGTGAAGGCAAATGCAGCTTCCCCAGCACATCTGCAGACCGTGGAAGTGGGACAAAACAACGGCCTGGAGAACGTGGTTCTTTACATCTCGGAGGGCTGGACGGGGGCTGCGACAGCTTCGACCGAAGTTCCCGTTTTCGATCAAAAAAACTGTATGTACACGCCGCATGTGCTGGCGCTCGATGCGGGCGAGAGCTTCAAAGTTGTCACCAGCGATCAGACCACTCACAACATACATCCGCTACCCAATCCCATGACCGGCAATATCCCGTGGAATCAGTCTCAGCCGCCGGGCGCTGCGCCCATCGTGAAAAGCTGGAAAAATCCGGAAGTCATTCCGGTGCAGTGCAATATTCATCCCTGGATGCATGGTTGGCACGTGGTGGTAAAAGGTCCCTACGCGACCACCGATAGCAGCGGCAATTACACGATCAATAACGTTCCACCGGGAAATTACACGGTCACAGCCTGGCAGGAAACCTACGGGACGCAGACGCAAAAAGTCACGGTAGCGGCTGGCAAACCTGGCACTGCCGATTTCACATTTAAGGCGAAGTAGACCTTTTCGGTCGCACTTCAATTCAGGAATTGAGTCGCCGCAGTCATAGACAACTGCGGCGATTTTAGTGAAGCTTCCAGCTAAACTGGCCAAAGGTGGAACGACATGGCGAAGATATTCGCGGTGACGATTGTTTTAATCGCCATCGGTTCGGCGATTCCCATCGTGATGCATACTTGGCATTTGCCCGAGGATATTTCCACGCACGGGCCGCTGATTGACGAGCAATACGGGGACACCATGGCCGAGGCCGGCATTTCGTTCTTGGCCGCACAGATTTTACTCGCCTTCTTCATCTGGCGATTTTCAAATGTCAAGCCCGGAACGAAGACGCGAAATTTCCCCGGCGGGGCGATGGGTCTTGTCATCGCCGCCTTTCTGCTGGTGGGTACGGAGGTTTTAGCGCTCGGCGTCTTCGGAGCGAAAGCCTGGGCCAGCGTATATTTCACTCCTCCCGCTGCGAACGCGTTGCCAGTCCAGGTGCAGGCGGGACAGTTTGCGTTCTACTTTCGCTATACGGGACCGGATGGAAAATTCGGCCCCATTCATGCCGACCAAATTAATGAGGCCAATGCCAACTTCTTCGGTCTCGATACCACTCATGATCAGGATTCGAAAGACGATATCGTGACCGCCGAAATGGCGATTCCGGTCAATCGAGAAATCCACCTGCTGATGCATTCGAAAGACGTCGGTCACTCGTTCTTCGTCCCGGAGTTGAGAGTTCAGCAGGATTTCGTGCCCGGGCTGGATCTTTCGGTTCACTTCACCGCAACCAAAATCGGCAAGTACGAAATTGTCTGCACTCAGCTATGCGG
>JBARKD010000051.1:0-7569 GCA_049800615.1 Acidobacteriaceae bacterium
ATTCAGAATACGTCGGGCTTTAGCCCCTGCTTCACGTCTCTCTTGCTTGATCCCGATTTTTTCCGCAGCCTGTTTAGCCGCCGAGGGCACGACTAGGCGAGGTCGCGTTTCGATTAAGCGGAAGATCGCGGTGTCCCACATCTCGCGAAAAAAGCGAGACGTGGGACACGCCACCCTACATTGCCATTAGGCCGCTACGCCCGTAGCTCTTCGGCTTCGTCCAGCTCTGGCTCGTCGACAACAAGGCCCAGGGCCTGACGCTCGAAGAGGCGCTTGTAGGTGCCATCTGGTTTGCGAACCAGGGATTCGTGCGTCCCCTCTTCCACAACCTGACCCTGATCGAAGACCAGAATGCGGTCGAGCATACGTACCGTCGAGAGACGGTGCGCGATCACGATCGCCGTGCGGCCCAGGATCAACCGGTGCATCGCCTCCTGGATGAGGGCCTCCGATTCCGAATCCAGGCTGGAGGTAGCCTCGTCCAGAATCAGAATGGGCGCATTGGCCAAAAAGGCTCGCGCCAACGCTACCCTCTGCCGTTCACCACCCGAGAGCTTGACTCCACGCTCGCCGACCAAAGTGGCGTAACCCTTCGGCTGACGAACAATGAAGTCGTGCGCATTGGCCAGTTGCGCCGCGCGCTCGATCTCGGCCATCGTCGCGTCTGGCCGGGCATAAGCGATGTTCTCCGCCAGCGAACGATGGAACAGCAAGGGCTCCTGCGGCACCAGGGCTAACTGGGAGCGCAGGGACACCTGGGTTGCGCGGGCGATCTCCTGCCCGTCGATGAGGATTCGCCCTGTATTCAAGTCGTAAAGGCGTTGCAGCAACTTGACGAAGGTCGTCTTGCCGGAACCCGAATGTCCGACCAGGCCCACGCGTTCGCCAGCTTTGATACGCAGGGTGAAGTCCTTGAACAATGGCTCAATGTGTGCGCCATAGCGGAAGGTTATGTGGTCAAAGACCACCTCGCCCCTGCTGATGCGGATCGGTGTGGCATCCGGCCGATCGGCTACGCCCAGCGGAAGCACATGCATCTCGACCAGATCTTCCATCTCGTTCACGGCGCGCTGTAAGTTGGCGACGTGCTGGCCAACGTCGCGCAGATATCCGTGCACGATGAAATAGCTGGTGAGCACAAACGTGACTCCGCCCGGCGTGGCGCGGCCCAGCCACCACAGCCAGATGGCATAGGAGGTCACCGATGCCCTGAGCGCCAGCAACACAATCATCTGCGTGGTTCCGCTCCAGGTGCCATTGGTCCAGTGGCGATAGGTGCGCCGGCTCCACTTGCCCATCATGCGGCCAAGACGCGCGTCTTCGCGGGCCTCGGCGGCAAAGGATTTCACCACCGCGTTACACGTCACCGCATCCGCCAAGGCGCCGCCGATGCGCGTGTCTTGCGCATTGGACAGCCGCGCCGCTGGAGACACAAAGTTCAGCGAAAGAGCGATGGAGAGGCTGACGTAGAGAGTCGCGCCTGTGGCCACAATGAGGCCCATCGACGGCCAGTGTGCCCCCAGCACCAATCCGCTACCGACCAGCACCAGCGATGCCGGCAGCAGGGCCAGAAGCAACGTATCGTCCATCAGGTCTACGGCCCACATGCCACGCGTGACACGACGCACGATGGAGCCGGCGAAGTTGTTGGCGTGCCAATCCGTCGAGAATCGCTGCACGCGGTAAAACGCATCGCCCGCCACACGCGCCATTAAACGTATGGTGAGCCGGCTGATGCCCAGCAGCGAGAAATGCCGGCCTACCACCAGAACGCCGCCCAGCAGAAGCATGCTGGCCAGAGCTGTAATCGCCGCATGCAAGGACTGCTGCCGGGTACCGGTGTGTATCGCGATCGCGTCCACCATGCGGCCGGCGAAGACGGGCATGAACAGGTCGGCAATCGTAGCAACGATCATCGACAGAGCCACACCCGTGACGAGCCTGGCCTCGCGCCGCCAGTGGCGGAACAGGAAAGCAAGGACATCACGCATCACATTGTGATTTGTTGAAGCACGCATAAGTCACTCATCCAAAAGAAACGTTGGAGAACGGTTATGGCTGATGATGGAAGCGGCCCCCGAGGGGGGAAATGAGAAAGGCCCTGAGGCTGCGCCTCAGGGCCTTCGAAAATCTGCTATCGAAGCGCGCTAGGGGCGTCCTGCTTCCATCAAGCCGGCAAAGTCCGATACCGCAACGAGGACTCGTACAGCGAGGGAACGGGTTTGAGGGTCGCCTGCCATTGCACTTTTCCTTGAAAGCTGACTTAGTTTACCCCAGCTTTTCCGGCTTGGCTATGAATTTTTTGTCATTGGTATGTTTCGAACAACGCTCAGCAGCAGCCGCAAGTATGACCCTTCCAGGCGGAGCGTCCTTCGTAAATGAGGATCGGAATGGCAAGTAGAGCAGCCAGCGAATCGAACCATGGAAGATGAAACACGGCATTGACCGCCAGGCCGGCGAGGGTGATCAGGGCCAGATACGCGCAGGTAGCTGATTGCACGGCGTCAGCCGCCAGGGCGACATTGCCGGTCCGTCTTGCTTCCCTGCGCTTGAGCGCGGCCAGAACCGGCATCGCAATCAGAGCAGCGATGGTCACCGTCATGCCGACACAACTGGCCTCAGGCCGCAGGTGAAGAACCAACGAAAAAAGAACCGTGACGGCGACGATCAGAGCAAGAGCAAACAGCAATACTCCCGCAATACGTCCCGCTGTGCGCTGAGAGATCAATCGGGTTGATCCAAACTGAAGCAACACAACCGAAGCAGACAGTAACTCCACCAGGCTATCGGCGCCGAACGCAAGTAACGCCGCACTGTGGGCTGAGGCCGCTGCATACAGTGACAAGCCGCACTCGACCAGCATCCACGCCAGGGTGACCGTCTGAAGCCAGAGCACGGAACGCGAAGGGGCGACGGGAGCACACGCGGGCTTTGCAGATTGCGGACCGATCTGAACAAAGCCGGACATACCTTCAGATTCTATCGGGAGATTCTATTGGGTGGGAGTCTATACCTCCGCCCATTGCCGGAGCAGATTGTGATAAATGCCCGTGAGCTGCACGGCTGCGGGACTCGACGGAAGGTCGCGATTCACGCGCTGGGCAGCGTTATCGAGATCGAACAGGAGGTTGCGCTGATCATCGCTGCGCACCATGCTCTGGATCCAGAAGAACGAAGAGACTCGCCTGCCGCGGGTAACCGGCTCGACGCGGTGCAGGCTGGACGAAGGATAGAGCACCATGTGGCCCAGGGGCAGCTTGGCCTTGTGGACTCCATAGGTATCCTGGATGATGAGGTCGCCTCCGTCATAGTCCTCAGGAGGAGTGAGGAAGAGGGTTGCGGAGAGATCGCTGCGCACGCGGTGCGAACCGCCCTTTACATGGCGAATGGCATTGTCGACATGGGTGCCGAACGCCTGGCCGCCGCCGTAGCTGTTGAAGAGCGGGGGGAAAACTTTCATGGGCAAAGCGGCGGAAATAAACAGCGGATTCTGCCCCAGCGCGGACAGGATCAGGTCACCGATCTCCTGTGCCGCGGGATGACCCTCCGGAATCTGCAGATTGTCCTTTACCTGGGCTGACTGATGGCCTGCAGTCGCGCGGCCATCGATCCACTCCGCGGACGACAAGACCCGCCGCGCGTGCGCGATCTGCGCGGCCGTCAGAACATCAGGAATCGTGATCAACATTTAAGGCGCAGGTCTCCTACGCACAGCAAGCCGCGGACGCAAACCGCGTCTAAACATGCCGGCAGGTTGAAAGGGGCAGGGGCAGAGACCTATAGTAAGGGCATCTGCGGCTGCCAAGCCGTAGTTGCCCGCTTCCTCGCATCGCTCGGCCAAGAGTACGTGCGGGGCTGCGGGCGCAGGCCGGGCTAAATCCGACCGCTTCGGTCTGAATTATATAAGATCACATTGGTCGGATATCAAGTCCCATTTCACTTTGTCAGCCGGAACTTCACGAAATCCAGTCAGTGCGTCGTTGCCAGCCCTCCTGAGCGTCCCGGACAACGGGACCGTCCGCCATTTCTGCCACGTGACGACGTTGACAACGCGTTTGCCAGACCGAAGAATACTCATCTGCGAGCCATGGGAATTCTCGATAAATTTCGCCTGAATGGGAAGATTGCGCTGGTTACGGGCTCGGCAACGGGGTTGGGGGTAGCGATTTCGGTGGCTCTGGGCGAGGCTGGAGCCGCAGTCGCGTGTCACGGAAATCGCCGCCCCGCGGAAGAAACAAGCTCGGCCATTCGCGCTCTGGGACGCGAGTCGCATAGTTTCGCCGCCGACCTGAGCCAGCCCGAGGGAGCCGATGCTCTCTATGAGCAGGTCCTGGCGAAGATGGGTGCGCCTGATATTGTGGTCAACAATGCGGGCACAATCTATCGCGAGCCGGCGGAGAACCACGACTTGCAGGCCTGGATGACGGTTGTGCAGGTGAATCTGAACAGCGTTTTTCGTTTGTGCCAGCTGGCGGGCCGGCCCATGCTGGAGCGGGGGCGGGGCAAAATCATCAACATTGCATCGCTGCTCTCGTTTCAGGGCGGCATTCGTGTCGCGGCCTACGCAGCATCGAAGGGCGGCGTTGCCCAACTGACGAAGGCCCTGGCCAACGAGTGGGCGCCGCGCAATGTTCAGGTAAACGCAATTGCTCCGGGATACTTCCGCACGGAAAATACGGCCCAGTTGCGAGCGGACGAGGTTCGCAGCAGCCAAATCCTGGCACGTATCCCGGCCGCGCGCTGGGGCGAGCCTGAAGACATAGCCGGCGCCGCCCTTTTCCTGGCTTCGCCCGCCAGCGACTATGTGACCGGCGAGGTGTTAGTCGTCGACGGCGGGTGGATGGCGCGCTAGCTTAATACGAACCTATAACAGATACATTTACGGCTGGCGCAAGCCGGAGGGAATTGTATGCAGGTTGAGATTGTCTCCTCACAAGACGAAAACATGTCCAGGCCTGAGCCCGGGCTGCGACGACAACTAATGTCCTACAGCCCGGAAGTGATGTTAGTGCGGCACAGAATGAGCAAGGGATGGGTAGGGGCGAAGCACAGCCACCCGCATGAGCAGTTGGTATATGTAGTCAGCGGCGCTCTTCGTTTCGACCATCCGGGCGGAGTTTTTGTGGCCAGGGCGGGGGACAGCTTCCTGGTGCCGGGAAACGCGGAACATCAGGCTTCCGCGCTCGAAGATTCGGAGGTGTTGGATGTCTTTACTCCCTATCGCGAAGACTATGCGTCTTCCTGAGGCTAAAGCCTCTCCTCCAGGTTTGATTTGACGGCGGGGTTCCCACGCAGACTCTTGAACCCGCCCCTTCACCTTCACCTCGAACCACCACTGTCCGTGCCCAACAGACTTGTCATCCCGACCGGAGCGTAGCGCAGTGGAGGGACCTGCTGTTCTCCTGAACCGGCAATAGATCTTCATGGAACCATCGGTTCGCATGTTACTTTTGTCACGTTACGAGCCACTTTTGCCGTTGACAAAACCTTCGATCCGCCCGATCGAGCCAGCGAAACCAGCATCTAAGTTCGTCAGGTTATGTTGAGACTGAGGAAATCCCGATCGGCTGGTTTGCCAGCCTGCGCCATCCTACTGCTTCTCGGCTGCGGCAAGCAGCAGGTGGCGCAGCAGGCGCCCCCGCCCGCAGAGCCGGTGGTGAAAGCCGCCCCGCCTACTCCCATTGCGGTAAAGAAAGAGGAGTTGGGGCAGCCTTCGTGGGACCCGCAGTGGGACGCTGTGGTGGAAAAGGCACTCCCGCCGGAAATGCTCTCGTCTGGAGTCGCTCGCGAGGTGAAGAGCTACTGTCCTAAATTCGCGTCGTTGAGCGAGGCCGATAAGCGCGCTTTCTGGGCCTACACCTTCCAGGCCCTGGCCGGCGCGGAAGCGGGTCTCAAGCCAACCACGAATGTGCGCCATACGGAGCCTGAAGTCGCTGTACTGGACCGGGTGACGAAACGCACCGTGCATCAGGAGGGGTTGCTGCAACTGACGTACATGGATGCGGAACGCTACGGTTGCGATTTCAATTGGGAGCAGGACAAGAATTTGCCCGAGAAAGATCCGGCAAAGACGATTTTGCAGCCGGCAAACAATTTGTTGTGCGGCGTCAAGATCATGGAAAACCAGGTCGTAACCCACAGAAAGCCGCTGCTTTCGTCCACAAGCTACTGGGTCACCCTGCGGCCCAGTACGCCAAGCTACCTGGTGTTCGCCAAGCAGATGAAGAATGTGCCTGCCTCCTGCCGCCAGGCAACGCGACCGCTGGAAGTGGCGAAAACGCGGCACGGCGGCAGCGCAGCGACGACCGCGGCGGCGGTGCCGGCCAGCGTTAATTGATGCAATTGAATTTTCGCCGCAGCTGGTAGCATTTTGCGTGCGAGGGATTTGCGCCGCGCGCGATTTTGCTTCTTCTCATGACAGTTACACAACAGGAAAGACTTTTCGTTCTCACAGGCGCCGGTGTTTCGGCGGAAAGCGGCCTGGCTACCTTCCGCGGCTCAGGCGGATTGTGGAACGGCTATCGGGTCGACCAGGTGGCGACCCCGGAAGCGTGGGATGCCGATCCTGAACTGGTGTGGCGTTTCTATTCCATGCGCCGTCGCGACGCGCTCGCAGCACAGCCAAACGCAGCCCACCTGGCCTTGGCAAAAGCAGAGCAAAAGCTGGGTGAAAATTTCTATCTATGCACGCAGAATGTCGATGACCTGCACGAACGTGCCGGTTCACATCGCATCCACCATATGCATGGAAGCCTGTTCCAGTCACGCTGTGTGGATTGCGAGCTTCCGTTCGAAGATGGCAAATGTTATGACAAGGAACTCCCCACGTGTCCCGATTGCGGCGCAGCCGTCCGCCCGCACATTGTGTGGTTCGGAGAGATTCCTCTGCAAATGGACACGATCTATCGCGAGCTGGAACGAGCTACGCGCCTGTTGGTCGTAGGGACATCAGGCTCCGTCTATCCCGCGGCGGGCCTGGTACATATCGCCCGGCAGAGAGGCATTCGTACAGTCTATTCAGGTCCGGAGGATCCTCTCAATGCCGACGCGTTCGATGAAATTGTCCTCGGTCCGGCAACCGAAGTGCTTCCACCGCTGCTCGCGAAGTGACTCACTGCGATTTTTACGCCGCGGGTTGCTGGGTGTGGTTCCAGGCTACGTATTCCGGGCTCGCCTCACCAAGCTGATAGGAGGTGTTTTTGGTCTCAGCGATATTGTGTTCCAGATCGACACGCACGATAGGCGAGGTAACGATGACCATACCGGTCTTAATCTTCTGGTGGCCGAAAGCTCTACCCAGCAGTAGATTTCCTGGCCGCAATTTCTCATAAGCTCCTCGTTTTGCGCCGGCTACAACTGCCCAACTTTCAAGTCTGACGGACGGCTTTTGCGTGGACATAGCAGAGCTTCCTCCAAATTCTTTGGATGCAAAGAGAGGCTTAACAGGCTGCGGAAAAACAACGCAGCGGCTCGACAAGCCTACCAGGCGTAGCCACCTGTCTAGGCAGGGATACATTATCTAGCGCCTCGCTCGTTGCTTCGGCGCGTTTTTCCGCAGCCTGTTAAGCG